>NZ_JBSFUK010000024.1:0-84191 GCF_053591755.1 Streptomyces sp. NPDC002926 | reverse complement strand
CCCGCCCGGGGGCCGACGACCGGTCGGCCGCGGCCGACCGCGGCCGGCCGGGCGCGGGCGGCCGTGGGTCAGCGAGCTTCGGATGCCGGGTGCAGGTAGTCCGAGAGGCCCTGCAGGAGCCGCTCCACGTCCTCGGCGTTGTTGTACGGGGCGAGGCCGACACGTAGTCCTCCCGCGTCACCCAGACCGAGTCGGCGCGATGCCTCCAGAGCGTAGAAGGAGCCTGACGGCGCGTAGATTCCCCGGTCGGCCAGGTATCGGTATGCCTCGAGTGTGCTGCGGCCGCGGATGGTCAGCAGCAGTGTCGGGGTGCGCTCGGCCGCTCGTGAGTGCACGGTGATCGCCTCGAAGCGGCTCAGCCCCTCCTCGATACGTAGCCGCAGGGTGTCCTCGTGGTCTTCGAGCGCGGTGAACGCGGAGGCCAGCCGCTCCCGGCGGGTGCCGTCGCGGTGCGGGCCCAGGCCGGCCAGGAAGTCGACGGCGGCGTGGGCGCCCGCGAGGAGTTCGTACGGCAGGGTGCCGAACTCGAAGCGCTCGGGCACGGAATTCGGCGAGGGCAGCAGTTTGTCCGGCTCCAGAGTTTCGAGAAGTCCGGGCCGACCGGCGATGACGCCGAGGTGCGGTCCGAGGAACTTGTAGGGGGAGCAGGTGAAGAAGTCCGCACCGAGCCGTCCGATGTCGACACGGGCATGGGCGGTGTAGTGGACGCCGTCGACGTAGAGGAGTGCTCCGGTCTCATGGGCCAGCCGGGCGATCTCCGGGACGGCGGGGCGGGTACCGAGGAGGTTGGATGCGGCGGTCACGGCGACCAGGCGGGTGCGCTCGGAGAGCACGGCGCGTATGTCGTCGGCGGTCAGTTCGCCGGTGGCCGGGTCGAAATCGGCCCATCGCACGGTGGCTCCGGCAGTTGCCGCCGCCTGTATCCAGGGGCGGATGTTGGAGTCGTGGTCGAGGCGGGTGACGACGACTTCGTCGCCGGGCGACCAGGTCTTGGCGAGGGTCCGGGAGAAGTCGTACGTCAGCTGCGTGGCGCTGCGGCCGAAGACGATGCCGGACGGACTTGCGCCCAGCAGGTCTGCCAGTGCCTGGCGGGCGCCGGTGACGATGGCCTCGGCGTTGCGCTCGCCGAGCGTGTTCTGGCCGCGGTTGGACAGCGGGTTCGCCAGCGCGTCGGCGATGGCGTCGATGACGGGCTGCGGAGTCTGTGAGCCACCCGGGCTGTCGAAGTGGGCCGAGCCGGCCTTCAACGCGGGAAACCGGGCGCGGACGGCGTCGATGTCGTAGCTCATGCGGAACTCCTCGGGCCGGTCGGCACCACCTCGCGGTGGGGTCTCATAGGCCCATTGTGGCTCTCGCGCCACCTCGGACACGGGCGTCCGCCTCGGCCGCTCCCGTGATGACCTCACTGCTGAGCGATATGGTGCGGGGCCGTCGGTTCGGCGACCCGGCAGATACAGCTCAGGTGTGCCGCCGCTTGCCGCGGGCTGCCACCAATCGGTGCGGTACACCGGCGAGCCGGGCAGTTCCACGGAGCCGCAGGCGCGGAACTGCCGATCCGGGGACGGGCCGGTCCCCTTCGCGGCGCTGGTGGCAGGGCGTCGAGGGGCGGGGGAGGAGCTCAGCTCGCGTAGGGATCGGGGTTCCTGCCGTGCCGGGCGAGAAAGGCGAAGTCGCAGCCGGTGTCGGCCTGGTTGATCTGCTCGGTGTACAGGGCGCCGTAGCCCCGGTCGTACCGCTGTGGCGGCGGTGTCCATTCAGCCCTGCGCCGCTCGAGCTCCTCGTCCGGGATCTCGAGTCTGAGGGTGCGCGCCGCGACGTCCAGGGTGATGAGGTCCCTGCTGCGGACCAGCGCCAGTGGGCCGCCGATGTGCGGTTCGGGGGCGATGTGCAGTACGCAGGTGCTGTAGCTGGACACTCCCAAATCTCGCGTATCGCGTCTCATATATGACGTATGAAGACAACGCGATGAAGCTGGAACCGCGCCCCTGCTTCGTCAATGGTTCGCGCAGCAGCGGTCATTGGTTCGCTGCGTGGGCCCGGGGTCGACCGGGCCCACCGTCCACAGCTGCCGCTCCCGTCAGATGAGTCCCTGGGCCAGCATCGCGTCCGCGACGCGCTCGAAGCCCGCGATATTCGCTCCGGTCACATAGTCGCCCGGTGCCCCGTAGCGCTCGGCGGTCTCGTAGGTGACGCGATGGATATCGCGCATGATCTCGGCGAGTTCGTCCTCCACGCGCCCGGGTGTCCAGGAGTCGCGGGCGGCGTTCTGGCGCATCTCCAGGGCGCTGACGGCGACACCGCCGGCATTCGCGGCCTTGCCCGGGCCGAAGGCCACACCCGCGTCCTGCAGAATGCGCACCGCATCCGGAGTGGTGGGCATGTTGGCGCCCTCGGAGACGGCCTTGACACCGTTGCGGACCAGGGCGCGAGCGCCGTCGGCGTCGAGCTCGTTCTGAGTGGCCGAAGGGAAGGCGACGTCGCAGGGCACGTCCCACACCCGGCCGCCGTGAACGTAGCGGGCGGAGGTGCCGCGGCGCTTCGCGTACTCGCTGACGCGCGCGCGTTCGACCTCCTTGATCTGCTTGAGCAGCTCGAGGTCGATGCCCTTCTCGTCCACCACATAGCCCTCGGAGTCGGAGCAGGTCATGGGATGGGCGCCGCTGCGTGTCAGCTTTTCGATGGTGTGGACGGCGACGTTGCCCGAGCCGGAGACCACGGCCCCCTGGCCCGCGAGCTCTTCTCCCCGCCGGCTCAGCATCTCGGCCGCGAAGAGCACGCTGCCGTAGCCGGTCGCCTGCGTGCGCATCGCCGAGCCGCCCCACCCCTGGCCCTTGCCGGTGAGGACCCCCGCCTCCCAGCGGTTGGTGATACGCCGGTACTGGCCGAAGAGATAGCCGATTTCGCGGCCGCCGACGCCGATGTCGCCGGCCGGGACGTCGGTGTGGTCGCCGATGTGCCGGTGAAGCTCCGTCATGAAGGACTGGCAGAAGCGCATGACTTCGGCGTCCGAACGACCTCGTGGGTCGAAGTCGCTGCCGCCCTTGCCGCCGCCGATACCCAGTCCGGTGAGGGCGTTCTTGAAGATTTGCTCGAAGCCGAGGAACTTCACGACGCCCAGGTTCACCGATGGGTGGAAGCGCAGGCCGCCCTTGTAGGGGCCGAGTGCGCTGTTGAACTCCACCCTGAATCCTCGGTTGACGTGCACTGCCCCGCGGTCGTCCTGCCAGGGCACCCGGAAGATGATCTGCCGTTCTGGCTCGCAGAGGCGCTCGATGAGCCCTGGCTGCGCGTACTCGGGACGGGCGGCGAGTACGGGAGCCAGGGTCTCCAGCACTTCCGTTGAAGCCTGATGGAATTCGGGCTGGGCCGGGTTGCGGCGCTCGAGGTCGGCGCGCAGGGAAGCGAGTCGGGCCTTCGAGGAAGACAGGGTCACAGCAGGTCCCTTCCTGCCCGGCCGGGCAGATGGCGGCCCGGCCGTGGCGGTGACGGTCCAGGTGTCGTTGCCAGCCAGCAGTACGGCCTGGTCGTGCGTACCGTTCATTGCGGTGTCGGTTTCGAGTCGGGGCCACGGAACGGAAAAGGGCTCCCACTGGCGTGGATGAGGTGCCGTACCTGGACGGACATCACCTCGCCGGAAATCTTCCTCCGGTCCGGACCGCAACGGGCAGGAACACGCTTAATCGGTGGGGACTTGATGCCCGTCGCTGTCGCGGCCGCCCTGGTCGGGCAGCAGTCGCATCAGCAGTGAATGGAGAAGATCCCGCTCCTGCGGCGAGAGCGGTGCGAAGGACTCCGCGAGCACGCGGTCCACCACCGCGCGGCCGTTGTCGAGCACGGCTTCGCCGGCGGGGTTGAGCCGGTGCCGGATGGCGCGCCCCGGTCCCGCAGTGCGTTCGATGAGGCCAAGCGCGAGCAGCCGCTTGGCGAGGGTGCCGAAGGACTGGTCGCTCTGGAAGGTCAGGAGGGCCAACTCGTGGGATGTCGAATCGGGATGGCGGTGGATGGCACGGAGCGCGTCCCACTGGACGAGCGTGGTTCCCTGCTCGCCCAGCAAGGCGTCGAGAGTGCGGTGATGACGGTGCTGCAGCCGTTTCACGGCCAGTCCAAGATCTTGGAGTGCGACGGGCATGCGGCCACTATAGAGCAGTGAATAAGCTTGCTTATATAAACATCCTTACTTAGGCTCGCATCGTCACCGCACACCTCCCGAAGGGCTCACCCATGTCCGACAACACATCGGCCCACGCCCACGCTGCCCCTCTCATCGGCGGAGCCCCCCTGACCTGGGACGACCAGGGCACCGGCCGCCCGTTCCTCCTGCTGCACGGTGGCGCCGGCCCCGGGTCCGTCCTGCCGTTCGCAACGCTGCTGGCCCGCCACGGGCGGGTGCTGACGCCCACCCACCCGGGCTTCGCGGGCCACCCGCGTCCCGACAGCCTCGACAGCATCCCCGGACTCGCGTCCGTCTACCTCGATCTGCTCCAGCAGCTCGACCTGCGTGACGTCACCGTGGTCGGAAACTCCCTGGGCGGCTGGATCGCGTCCGAGCTCGCCCTGCGCGACCCCTCCCGCATCGGCCGCATCGTCCTCGTCAACGCCGTCGGTATCCACGTCGACGGCGACGCCACCGAGATCGCCGACATCTTCGCGCTGCACCCCGACCAGGCCGCCCGTCTGGCTTTCCATGACCCGTCGGCGCGGCCCGACCCGGCCGCGCTCACCAGCGACGAGCTCGCCGCGGCCGCGGCAAACCGGACGGCGGCCGCCGTCTACGCCGGCGATCCGTACATGCACGACCCGGAACTGCGCCGGCGGCTGCGCAGCGTCGACGTGCCCGTCCTTGTCGCCTGGGGCCGGCAGGACGGGATCGTCACTCCGGCCTACGGCAGGGCATATGCCGAGTCGTTCGCGGCGGCCCGGTTCGAACTCGTCGAGGACGCCGGGCATTTCCCGCAGATCGAACAGCCCACGCGTCTTCTCGGTCTGATAAGGGAGTTTGCCGGTGATACGGCCCGGCCCGTCCACTCCTTGTGAGCGGAGTACGGCACCCGGCCCCTGGCGCAGGGGCGCGGCCGGGCGCCCGCAGGACGCGGGCATCAGCACGCTGCACGAACACGCCGCACGGCGGCGGGGCTGACAGGCGCCCGGGACGGCACGCCCGCGGGCGCACCATACCGGCGCCTGTCAGCCTTCCGTCGTGGCCTCGTTCACGATCCCGATCAGCTCCATGGCGGCGGAGAAGTCCGCGGTCAGCCGGTTCTGGGTCAGGGCGAACGCGATACCGGTTGCGCGTCTCCAACAGGCCCACCCGGGAGGCGTTCCCGGTCCCGACAAGGGCCGGGACGTCGGCTCTTCCCCCGGCAGCGGTCCCCCGCGCTGACGTTGGATTGCCGGGACTCACTTCGCGGGCGGCGGAGGCCGGCCACGGGCCTTACGGTCCCGTCCCTCGGCCGGAGCCGGGTGCTGCGGCGTCTCCGCTTCACGCGCCCGGCGCAGCGCCAGATAGACCGACCAGAGGACGGACACCAGCGGCACGGCCACCACCGCCCCCAGTACTCCGGCCGCGACGGCGCCGCCGATGACCGTGAGCGCGACCACCACCGGATGCAGCCGAACGGCCCAGCTCATCACGATCGGATGCAGCAGATGGCCCTCGATCTGCCCGATGATCACGATGAGGGCGACGACCATGGCCGCGATCAGCGGGCCTTTGGCGGCCAGAGCCACCACGGCGGCGACCGCGAGGGCGATGGGTGAGCCGATCAGCGGAACAAAGGCGGCGAAGAACTCCAGCAGAGCCAGCGGGAGCGCGAGCGGCACGCCGAGAGCGAAGAGGGCCACGCCGACCAGGATCGCGTTGGTCGCGGCCACCAGCACGATGCCGTGGGTGTAGCCGGTGAAGGTCTGCCAGGCCGCGCTGCCCGCGATCGACACCCGTTCCCGTGCCGTCGGCGGAAGCTGGTCGCAGAACCAGCGCCACTGCCGGTCGCCGGAGTGGATGAAGAAGACCGAGGAGAACAGGGCCAGGGCGAACACGGTCAGGACTTCGACCAGCCGGCCGGCGCCGCTGAGTGCCGTACTGAAGAGGGTGGCCCGGTGGCTTGACAGGAAATTCCCGATCCGGGACTGGATGTCGGTGAGTGCCCCGGAGTTGAGCTCGAACGGCGGCCCCTCGAGCCAGCGCTCGATCCTGACAAAGCCTGCCCGGAACTCCCGCACCAGCCCGGCCTGCTCTCCCGCCACCGCCTCACCGACCAGCGTCAGGACCCCGAGGACGACGATGATGCTGCCGAGCATGGACACGGCGACGGCGAGCGGTCGTGGCAGAAAGCGCGCCAGGAGGTCGGCCAGTGGCCGGAGCATTGCGGTGATGACCATGCCGAGGAAGACAGCCACGGCGATCTCGTGGAACCGCCCCAGCACCGAGAAGACGGCGTACACGAGGCCGCCCACCACGAGGATCCGCCATGAGTACGCGGCAGCCGTCTGCAGGACGGGGAGCACCCGGGGCTCGCCGCCGGGCCGGGAGCGGGATGGCGGGCGCCGGCCGGCCGCTTTTCCGGCCGGAGCAGGGGTGATGCCGCGCAGTGCCTGACGCGACGCGGTACGGATCCGGTGCCGGCGCCCGGCGGGCGGCCCGCCGGGGTCCGGACTTCTGGACTGTGGATCCGATGGTGTGGGCATCCACAAGCTCGTACCACCCTGGGCCCTTCGTGCCACGCCCCCCGCGCGATATTCGCCCGAAGGTACGCGGGCCGTGTGGCGCGGCTGTCTGCGCCGGAGCGTCACCACGGCGAGGGGGCCGTCCGCGGCTGGCTGAGCCGCCGAGGGAACGGAACCGGCTCTGTGCGCATCTGGACAGCGGGGAACAGTATGCGAATCGGGGAGGGTCTTGATGACGACTGGCCGAGGTGTGCGGCGCGCGGGGGCCGCGGCAATGGTGGCCTTACTCTGCTGCGCTGTGTTGGTGGCGTGTGGACACGAGCGGCCGGGGTCGGGCGAAGTGGTGGCCGGTGGTGGCGCTCAGGGGCAGTCGGGGACGGCGGAGGGGAGCATGGACGAGACGACCGACGAGACGACCGACGAGTCCGGTGCGGAGCAGCCCGACCTGACGAGCGACGAGTCCGGTGCGGAGCAGCCCGACCTGACGACCGAGGGCGATGGCGATCCGGTGGTGACGTCCGAGGAGGAGATGGCGGGCTGGTACGACGCGAAGGCCGACTTCCGCGGCTATCTCTCCTCGAACGCCGTCACTTCCGACGACGTCCTGCCTCCCATGGTCGGCAAGGTCATCATCCGCAAGGTGGGGGACCGCAATGAGGCGCGGATCTGGATGCGGGAAGGGCTCCGGTCGGATGAGGAGCACATGCGGCGGGTGGCGGACGCCTTCGCCACGTGGCGTCAGGACGTCTACGACGACACAGGCCGGGTGAGCGTCCTCGCCGGTGCCAAGATGGGCGGCACCGAAAAGGACTGGTAGCGGTCACCTGCCGCGCGGCGCCGTCGGTTTCAGCGGCCCTGAAGGGCCTTGACGTTGTTCCCGAACGTCCAGCCCTTCGACCCGTCCCAGTTGATGGACCAGGTCATCAGTCCCTTCAAGCCGTTGTTGTACTTGTTCCAGGCCTGCGACACCAGGTTCGGCGACATATGGCCGCCCCCGGCGCCCGGTTGCGCCGGCAGTCCTGGAACCTGCTTGTCATAGGGAACCCTGGTCGTGGTGCCCTGGACGACCAGCCCCTTGTTGAGGCAGTCCGTCTGCGCGGTGAACCCTTGGACGGTGCCCGCGGAGTAGGAGTCGCCGGAGCACCCGTACATGCTGCCGTTGTAGTACTGCATGTTCAGCCACCAGAGCCGGCCGTTGTCCGCGTACTTCTTCACGATGGGCAGGTACGCGCCCCAGATCGAGCCGTACGCCACGCTGCCTCCAGTGACATAGGCCGTCTCGGGCGCCATCGTCAGGCCGAAGTTCGAGGGCATCCGGGCCAGTACGCCGTCGATGATGCGAACGAGGTTGGCCTGCGAGGCCGACAGCTGGTTGATGTTGCCGCTGCCGATGAGCCCCGTCTCGATGTCGATGTCGATGCCGTCGAAGTTGTACGCCTTGAGGATCGGCACCACCGTCGCGACGAACCGGTCGGCGACGGTGCTGGAGCTGAGGTCGATACCGGCCGTCGCACCGCCGATGGACATCAGGATCGTGAGACCGGCAGCCTTGGCCTGGCACATCTCGGCCGGGGTGGCGACCTTCACCGTCGCGTCCATCCCGTCCTCCCACAGGAGGGTGCCGTCCGAACGAATAACCGGGAAGGCCGCATTGACCACGTTGTAGCCGTGATCACGGATGCGGGTGTCAGTGATCGGAGTCCAACCGAACGGCGGGTGAACGCCGTTCGCCGCGCCGTCCCAGTTCTCCCAGTACCCCTGGAGCACCTTGCCCGAGGGCTTCGGCTTGACCGCGCAGGTGGCGGCTCGCGGTGAACTCGGCGCCGCGGCGACCAACACCTGCACGACACAAGCCATCGCCAGGCCGACACCCAGAAGACGTAACCTCCGACCGATCATGCCGTGCTCCCTTCTCGCTGTTTCTGGCCATCACCGCATCGAAGGCGTCCATGACGGCCTGGCGCTGCGTGAGTTGGTGAACCGCGTTGAGTGGGACGGCGTGCGATCGGGGCAGGCCTGGAGACTCGCGTGAGGTGATGCACCACACGATAAAAAGGTCCAGACCTATCGTCAATAGGTCTGGACCAACCGGCGGGCGCCGGCTAGGACGGTCGCGCGAGCTGCTCGAGCCGGGTGTGCAACCGCTGCACATGATCCTCGGACTCCGGCTTCATCAGGACGCTGCGCAGGATGCGCGCACCGTCCGCGTCGGTGGTCACCTTGGGGTGGCGTGCCGCGAAGGCATGGGCATCCGCCCGCAGCGTGCTGAGGAACACCGGGTCCCGCTCGGTCATGCCCTGACGCAGCACGCGTTCCGAGGCCGTGTCGATGGCGGACAGGGCGGCGGGGTCGGTCGCGGGGAAGTAGCACACGATGTCGAGCTCGGGGGACTGGTACAGCTCCAGGGCGTCCGAGGCCTCGATCAGTTCCGACCAGCGCAGGGCGGCTCGGCGGCCTGCGGCGAGGACCTTGCCCAGGCCGTCGGTTGTGGGCGGCAGCAGTTGGAAGGTGAGCCAGAGGGCCGCGGCCGAGGCACCGGCCCGGGAGCACTCCAGACTGATCTCGCCGAGATGCAGTTCCGTGGAGGTGAAGTATGTGTAGGGCGAGTCGTGCAGATAGAAGCGGCCCACCTCGGGGTCGGCGAAGATGACCGCGCCGCAGCCGTACGGCTGGAGCCCATGCTTGTGCGGGTCGACCACCACCGAGTCGCACCGGGCGATGGCGTGCCACGGCGCATCGGGCAGACCTGCCGCTCCCTCGGCGCCGGCGAGCAGCGTGAAGAAGCCTCCGTAGGCGGCATCGACATGGAGGCGTATGCCGTACTTCTCCCGCAGGGCGAGTGCCTGATGGACGGGATCGATCGCGCCGAGGCCGGTGGTGCCGGCGGTGAGCACGACCGTGCCGACACGGCCGGTGCGCAGCAGCTCCTCGAGGGCGTCCATATCCATGCGGCCCCGGTCGTCCGTGGGGACGGCGTGCCCCTCGATGCCCAGCACGCCGCACATCCGGCCGTGGGTGTAGTGGGCCTCCGCGCTGTAGGCGACGCCCTGGTCGGGGTGGAGTTCGCGGGCGACGAAGAGCGCCTCCAGGTTGGCGACGGTGCCGCTGGTGGTGAGATGGCCGAGATGGGTGCCGAAGCCGAACATGGTGGCCAGCTGCTGGACCACCTCGCGTTCCATCGCTGCCGTGGCCGGACCGCCGTCCAGCGCATGGTTGTTGGGATTGATCAGCATGGCGGTGACATAGCCGACCACGGCGGCCGGGTGCGGTGGCTTGAGCATCTGCCCGGCGTAGCGCGGGTGGAAGAAGGGATAGTTGTCCTTCAGCCGCTCGGTGAACTCCGCGAACACTTCGGCGAATCGGTCGTCATCGACGGCGAGTGACGGGTGTGTCGTGTACGAGCCGAAGCCTGCCGACCACTCCTGGTTGGATCGTGCCGCTTCGCGGAGCCAGTGCTGCAGGTCCATGGATTTCCCTTCGTGCGGTGGTCAGAGCATGTGTGCGTACTCGCGGAACTCCCAGTCGGTGACCGCGCGTTCGAAGCGGGAGTGTTCCTGGCGCTTGAGGGCGGTGAAGACCTCGACGAAGCGGGGGCCGAGCGCGTCGCCGAGGAGTTTGTCCTCCTCGAGGGCGGTGAGAGCGCTGCCGAACGACGACGGCAGTGGCGCTCCCTCGGTGCCCGGGTTCTCCGTGAGGGGCGGGGGCGGGGACAGGTCGCGATCGATTCCGTCCAGTCCCGCTGCGAGCAGGGCCGCGATGACGAGGTAGGAGTTTGCGGCGCCGTCGGCGACGCGGACCTCGATCCGGGTGCCGGGCCCGCGCTCGGGCGGGATCCGGACATAGGCGGTCCTGTTGTCATAGCCCCAGTTGGCGGTGGTGGGCGCGAGCGAGTCGGGCGAGGCGAGCCGCTTGTAGGCGTTGACGGTGGGGTTGAGCAGGGCGGTGAGCGCCGGTGCGTGCTCCAGAACGCCGGCGAGGAAAGACTGTCCGAGGCTGCTGAGACCGCCCTCGCCCGACGGTTCGGCGAACAGGTTCCCGCCGTCGTTGTTCACGAGCGACACATGGACGTGGTGTCCGCTGCCCGCCTTGTCGGAGAAGGGCTTGCCCATGAAGGTGGCCCGCAGGCCGCGGGCCGCCGCGATCTCCTTGACGGCGTACTTGAACAGGAAAGCCCGGTCCGCGGCCTCCAGTGCCGGTCCGTGCGTGTGGTTGATCTCGAACTGGCCGCCGCTGAACTCCTGGTTGCCGGTCTGTACGCGCAGCCCGAGCGCATGGCATTCGCGGATCAGCAGCGGGAGCAGGCCATCGGGGTCGTGCGCCGCTCCGACCACGTATCCGGCGCTGTCGTGCTCGGAGTACTGGCGCCAGCCGTGCGGCGCCCCCGAGTCCGGGGTCAGCAGATAGAACTCCAGCTCGGGCGCGGCGACGGCATGGAGGCCGCGGCGGGCGAGTCGGTCGACCTGGTTGCGCAGCAGCCCCCGCGGGTCCAGATGCAGCGGGGCGTGGTTGTTCGACGAGTCCGTGACGTCGGCGAGCAGGAACGCGGTCGCGGGCGCGTAGCCGGGGATCGCGAGTGTGGCCGGGTCGATCCGGGCGTGTGCGTCGGGCCAGCCGCTTCCCGAGCTTTCGGACAGGTCCAGCGGGTTTCCGCCGAGGTCGGTGACCATGACGGCCTGGCAGAAGGACAGGCCGGGTCCGGCGAACCGCGACAACTCGCTGACGTGTACCTCTTTGCCCCGGGCGACTCCGTGCAGATCGCTCCACAGCACCCGGACGAGGTCGATGCCTCGGGCGGCGAGCTCGTCCGCGAGAGCGGCGAGTTCCTGTGGTGTGGCGCCCGGATGCGCGGGGGAGGGTTGGGTGGACACGGTATGCCCCTTCCGGTCGTCCGGCGGCGCTCCATTTGGGCTCAAACGTATTCCGTGGGTTCCTGCCTGGCAAGCCTCCCGCGTGGGCCGGGCCGGACGGAAGCGGATCGGGTGGCGGGCGGGGTTGACGGAGGGTGCGGGAGCATTATTATTTGGATCCAAACGAACTGCAGTCTGCCCACCCCACCGAGGAGACATCGTGTCGCTGACGCGCGGTTACTTCCACCCCAAGACGGCGACGGGCAGCTCATCACTCATCCCCTCGCCCCCGTGGCACTACTCCGGAGACCTCCTCACCGTCGAGTACCGCACCGATCCCGCCCGGGTGCGCGAACTGCTCCCCGAACCGCTGGAGCTCACCGACGAGGACCCCGGTGCGGTCGCCCTCATCTGGGCCGACTGGCAGTCCTGCTCCGGCTCCGGCGAGGAACTGCTCGACCCGGTGCGCTCCCAGTACAAGGAGGCCTTCGCCGTGGTCCGCTGCTCCTACCGGGGGAGAACGTACTCGCGCTGCGTCTACATCTGGGTGGACAAGGACTTCGCTGTCGCCCGCGGGCTGCACCAGGGCTACCCCAAGAAGCTCGGCTCGATCCATCAGACCCGCCCGCATCCGTACGGGGCCGCCCCGCGGATCGAGTCCGGCGCCCGCTTCGGGGCGACGCTCGCGGCCGCCGACCGTCGCCTCGCGCAGGCCGTGGTGACGTTGCGGGAGGAGTCGGGGACGAACGGGTTCGTCAACGGCCACCCCATGGCGCACCACCGCTGGCTCCCCTCCATCGAGAAGGGCAAGGGGCTCGCGCTCGACGAGCTCATCGAGACCGGCGCCGCGTCCTTCGAGGCCGGGCAGGCCTGGCGCGGTGAGGCCGAGCTCGAGCTGTTCGAGGCGCCGACGGAGGAACTGGCGCGGCTGGACGTACGGGAGCCGATCGCGGCGTACTACCGGCAGGTGGGAGTGGTCTGGGACGGAGGGCGCTTGCTGGAGTCCGGCACGTCCGGGGCCGTGTAGCGCCCGCGGCCGGCTCTTCCCGCCCTGTCCGCCGTGCCGTTGTGCCCGGTCAGGGGGCTCCACCGCGTGGGTTCCGCACCGGACCTCGCGCCCCACTCTCTTCCAGCCCTCGTCCGGAGGACCCCACCGGGCCGTTCAGCGGCGCCCGCAACCCTCATCGCAACCTGGAGCACCTGGACATGACCGTACACATCACCGCCGTCGCCGGCGTCACCGTCGACACCCGGCACTGGATCGGTGGCGAGCGCGTGGCCTCCGCCGGGACCTTCACCGACGTCTCGCCCATCGACGGCGCCACGCTCGGCGAGATCGCCCGCGGAACGGCAACGGAGGCCGAGGTGGCCGTCGCCGCCGCGAAGGCCGCCTTCCCCGCCTGGGCGGGCACCCCGAGAGCAGAACGCGCCCGCATTCTGCACGCCATCGCCGACGGCGTCGAGAAACGCATCGAGGACCTGGCGATCGTCGAAACACATGACAACGGCGCCCTGCTGCGCTCCCACCGCCGCAGCGTCATACCGCGCGTCGCGCACAACTTCCGCTTCTTCGCGGACCGGCTGCTCCGGCTCGGCCACGAGGACTTCGACACTCGCGGTCACACCAACCACGTCTCCTGGGACCCGGCCGGCCCCTGCGTCCTGATCACGCCGTGGAACGCTCCGCTGATGCTCGCGACCTGGAAGATCGCCCCGGCTCTCGCCGCCGGGAACACGGTGATCCTCAAGCCCGCCGAGTGGTCCCCGCTCACCGCATCCCTGCTGGCGGACGTCGCGGCCGAGGCCGGACTCCCGGCCGGCGTCCTCAACGTCGTCCAGGGTTACGGCTGCGAGGCCGGCAGCGCTCTTGTCTCGCACCCGGACGTGCGGCGCGTCAGCTTCACCGGCTCGGTGCCCACCGCTCGTACGATTGCCGCCGCGACCGCCGCCAACCTGACACCCGTCAGCTTCGAACTGGGCGGCAAGTCCCCTCTGTTGGTCTTCTCGGACGCCGACCTCGACCTCGCCGTCGACCTCGCCGTGGAACAGTACGACAACGCCGGACAGGTGTGCCTGGCCGCCACCCGCATCCTTGTCGAGGAGTCGATCGCCGAGGAGTTCACCCGGCGCTTCGTGGCCAAAGCGGAACAGCTGCGGCAGGGCGACCCACGCGCCGAGGCCACCGGCATCGGCCCCAACATCCACTCCCGCCAGCTCGAGAAGATCGAGGGCTTTGTGCGGCGGGCGCTGGCGGCCGGCGCACGCGCCGTCATCGGCGGCGGCCCCAACACCGAGCTGGGCGGCCTCTTCTACCGGCCGACGCTGCTGGCCGACGTGGCGCAGGACAGCGAGATCGTCCAGGAGGAGGTCTTCGGCCCCGTCCTGACGCTGCAGACCTTCGGCACCGAGGACGAGGCGGTCGCTCTCGCCAACGACACCCGCTTCGGCCTTGCCGCCACCGTCGTCACCGGCGACCGCGAGCGCGCCGGGCGCGTCGGCGCACAGCTCGTCGCGGGCACCGTCTGGGTCAACTGCTTCTTCGTGCGGGACCTTCAGGCACCGTTCGGTGGCTCCCGCCACTCCGGTATCGGCCGAGAGGGCGGCACCTGGAGCTTCGACTTCTACTGCGACATCAAGAACACCGTGACGGCACCGAGGGGATGGCAGGACCATGGGTGAGATCGTCGGTGCGGGACTGCTTTCGCACGTCCCCACCATCGTGCTCCCGCAGGAGGACCGGTTCGAGCTGAACAACGGCAAGGAGATCACCCTTGTCACCGGCCTTCAGGAGCTGCGCCGGGACGTCTTCGGGGCCGTCGGCTACGACACCGTCGTCGTCCTGGACTCGCACTGGGCGACCACCGTCGAGTTCGTCATCACCGCCCAGGAGCGCCGCGCCGGCCTGTTCACCTCCGAAGAGCTGCCGCGAGGGATGCGCCGTATGCCCTACGACTTTCCCGGCGACCCCGAACTCGCCCACAACGTCGTTCAATTCGCCGGGAAACACGGCACCTGGATCACCGCCGCCGACGATGCGTGGCTACCGATCCACTACGCCACCGTCAACCTGTGGAAGTACCTGGGCGAAGGGCTGCCGGACAAGCGCTGGGTCACCATAGGCGTCTGCCAGACCGGCGACATGGAGGACCACCTGCGGCTCGGCCGCGCCCTCGCCGACGGTATAGCGGCGACCCCCGGCCGCAAGGTGCTGGTGATCGCCTCCGGTGCCCTCTCGCACACGTTCTGGCCGCTGCGCGAGTTGCGCGACCACGAGCCCAGCGACCCGTCCCACATCTTCAGCGCCGAGGCCCGGGAGGCCGACCGGAAGCGCATCGCCTGGTTCAAGGAGGGCCGCCACGCCAAGGTCCTTGAGACCATGCCGGAATTCTGGAAGCACAAGCCCGAGGCGAAGTTCTTCCACTATCTGATGATGGCGGGCGCGCTCGGTGAGGGTGAGTGCATCGCCGGGGCGCGGCAGTACGGGGAGTACGAGAACGCCATCGGCACCGGCCAGGCACACCTCTGGTTCGACCGCCCGGCCGAGGGCTGGACCGGGACCGGCACACCCAACGCCGCACCCCGCCTGCGCCACGACCCGCACCACCACCGCGACCCGCATGCCGACCAGGAGAGCTGACATGCCCGAGACGACCGAGATCTCCGAGTACCGCCGTATCCTCCTCGACGGCGCCGTCGTCGAGACAGTCCGTGACGGCGACGAGCTGGTCGCCGGCGACGGCCGCCGGGTCAAGGCCGACGAGGCACGGCATCTCCCCCCAATCGTCCCGTCCAAGATCGTCGCGGTCCATCTCAACCACCGCAGCAGGGTCGACGAGTTCCGGATCGGGCTCCCGGACACACCGACGTACTTCCACAAGCCGACGTCGTCGCTCAACGCGCATCAGGGCGCCGTCGTCCGCCCCGGGGGATGCAAATGGCTCAACTACGAGGGCGAGGTCGCCATCGTCATCGGCAGGACCTGCCGCAACGTCGCGCCGGACCGGGCGGGGGAGTACATCGCGGGCTACACCATCGCCAACGACTTCGGCCTGCACGACTTCCGCGACACCGACGCCGGCTCCATGCTGCGCGTCAAGGGCTCCGACACGCTCTGTCCGCTGGGCCCCGGCCTGGTCACCGACTGGGACTTCCACGGCAAGCGGCTGCGTACATACGTCAACGGCGAAGTCGTCCAGGACGGTTCGACCGACGAGATGAACTGGGACATGCACTATCTCGTCGCCGACATCGCCCGCACCATCACCCTGTTCCCCGGCGACGTTCTGCTGTCCGGCACGCCGGCCAACTCGCGGCCGGTCAAGCCCGGCGATGTCGTGGACGTGGATGTCGAGGGCCTCGGCCGGCTCACCAACCACATCGTCAGCGGCCCGGCCGCGATCCGCGCGGACGTTGGCGCGCAGCCCACCGAGTCGGAGGAGGTGCTCTCCACGGCGCTCGGCGGCGACTGGGAGTTCCGCGGCGTCAGGCCGCCCGGGCGGGACTGACCCCCGAGCCAAAGGTGTGGGGCCGGATCATCAGGGATCCGGCCCCACACCGCTCAGCCCGTCACAGCACGCCGGCAGCCCGCACGAGCGCCTCGAAGAGCCGTTGCTGGGCGGGATCCTCGTGCGCGGTGTCCTCGGGATGCCACTGCACTGCCGCGAACCAGCCCTGCGCTCCGGTGAGTTCCACCGCCTCGGGTGTGCCGTCGGCGGCCGTGGCGGCGATGCGCAGCCCGTCACCGAGTCGGTCGACGCACTGGTGGTGCCAGCAGGAGGCCTCGGTCTTCTCGGCACCGGTGATCCGGGCGATCCGCGAACCGGGCCGTATTGCTACGGGGTGCACCGTATCGCGGTGCTCTCGACCGCCCATGTCCTGGTGCAGAGTGCCGCCCAGAACGGTGTTGACGACCTGGAGCCCGCGGCAGACAGCGAGCAGCGGCAGACCACTGCGCAGCGCCTGGCGGGCGACTTCGAGGTCGAAGCCGTCCTGCTCGTCGTCGACGTCGTACACACTGTCGTGCCGGCCCCGGGCACCGTAGCGATGAGGGGCGAGGTCGCCCCCGCCGGGCAGCAGGAGGCCGTCGAACCGGGCCAGCCGGGCCGCGACCCCGGAGGGATCGGCGATGCCATCGGGGGCGTACGGATGGATGGTCACGGGCTCACCGCCCGCCCGCCACACCGCCTCGACGAGGGCACGGGCGTTGACCTCGGCGGCGTACCGCAGCGCGGAGGTGGAGTCGGCGAAGCGGGCGGGGAGCGCGATCAGGGGTCTTGGGGCTGTCACAGCTGGATCCAGGTGGACGTGAGCTCGGTGTACTTCTCGCCGTTGTTTGATATCAAACGATATGAATCCGCGTCCGCACCGTCAAGGGCCTGACCATCCGTGAGGCCGGAGGCGACGTGAAGCCAGGCATCGTGCGACCGGAGGGATCGTGAGGCCTGGGGCCGCGCGCGTGCTCAGGCCCGGCGATGTGCGTGCCCATGCCCGGCGATGTGCGTGCTCAAGCCTGGCGGCGGTCGCTCACGCCTTCGGGCGCCGACCGCTGCGCCGCCGCACCGGGGGAGCCCCGTCGAGCAGCTGCATCCGCCGCTCCTCGCCGTGCGCCTCGATCTGCACGACGACGCGGCGCAGTGCGTCCGCCGTCTGCAGGCACTCCTCGTCGCTGAGCTGCTCGGCGACGAAGGCCTCCTCGGCGTTGAACTCCGGGAAGAGGCTGTGCATCTGCGCCTCGCCCTTGTCGGTGAGGGCCAGCAGCACCCGTCGGCCATCGGTGGGGTGCTCGGTACGCCTGACCAGCCCCCGCGACTCGAGGGTGCGCGCGACGCCCGTCAGTGTTCCCTTCGAGATCCCCGCTTCCTCGGCCACCTGGCGGGTCTCCATCTCGCCCCAGATCCATACGACCCACAGCACCACGAAGCCGGTCCAGGTCAGATCGGAGCCGCGCAGCACGGAGTTCTCCACATGCTGGCGCACCGCTGCGGCCGCGCGGTGGATGTTGCCCACCATGGCCATCTGCTCGTGCCGGATCGGTGTGTCGCCCAGCTTGGCCCGGACCATCCGCTCGGTCTCGGTGATGGATCGCTGACCAGGCACGAACCCTCCTTCGAACGGTCGCGGTTGTTCGGGCTCGAATTATAGGTGGGTGCGGATCAGGCCACGCGGCGTCGGGCGTGTGGAGCGGCGTCTGCCCACCCCGCACTTCGGTCGACGAGCTGGGTCGGCAAAGACTTCGAATGTCTTTGAAAGGCCGCCGGGGAGGGGAAGTTGTTCTGCGGCGGGCCGCGGCTCGGGTGTGGGTGCAGGTCAATCCCCGCTTCACGGCTGCCCTGTCCGGCCATCGGCGAGTGCCTCGGTGGACGGTGACGTTCATGTGGTCTGGACAACTGGCACAATGCCGGGCACGCTCGCCCGCACAGCGTCCGCAAGCGACCGCCGCGTCGGCGGGCCCTGAACCGCGAGGCAATCGTTTGTGGCCAAAAGATGTTCTTGTCATGCACACGGCATGGGCCTACCTTGCCGTTCATGAGCGATTCCCCCCACCCCCAGGGCGAGCCGTCCAACGGCCGCGAGAACGCATCCCGCCGCGCAGTCCTCACCGGACTCGGCGCTACAGCACTGTCACTGGCCGCCGCGGGACTGGCGGCCCCCGAAGGGCTCGGGACGAGCCCCCAAATAGAACAGGCACCGGCAGCCGCCACGCTCGAAGCCGCATGTGTGCTGACTCCCGAACAGACAGAAGGCCCCTACTACCTGGACCTGGAGACGGTCCGCAAGAACATCACCGAAGGCAAGTCCGGCGTGCCGCTCACCCTGCGCACCACGGTGATCGACACCAGAACCTGCGCCCCGATCCCGAATGTCGCCGTCGACATATGGCACTGCGACGCGCGGGGGATCTACTCCGGTTACGTCGCCGGCGGCTCGACCCCGGACACCACCTTCCTGCGCGGTGTTCAGCTCACCAACTCCAGCGGCGTCGCCGAATTCACCACCATCTACCCCGGCTGGTACGTCGGCCGCGCCCTGCACATCCACCTCAAGACGCACGTCGGCGGCACCGTCTCCGGCGGCACGTACGAGGGCGGGCACGTCTCCCACACCGGCCAGCTGTACTTCCCCGAGAACTACAACACCCAGGTCGCCGCCCTCGCCCCGTACCGGACCAACACCGCCCGTCGCACGCTCAACGCCCAGGACGGCATCTACCGCAACGGCGGGTCGTCGACGCTGCTCAACATCACCCTGGTCGGCAGCACGCTCAGCCAAGGCGTCATCGGCACCGTGCTCCTCGGCATCAACCCCACCGCAACTCCCTGACGAGCGGTGACCTGATCGGACAATGACGGCGCAGTCGCCAACCGGCGGCTGCGCCGTCCCACGTGCTCACTCGCAGTCCGCCCGGAGGGCCGCTCGTGCAGGAGCCGGCGGCGGATACGGGCGGCGGATACGACGGCGGCGCAGGGCTCAGCCTGCGGGGCTGGTCCAGTCGGCGGCCACATGGGCGATGCGCACACGCTGCGGGTGGTCGCCGACCGCTACGGACGCGACCTTCCTGCCGGTGGCGAAGCCGATCGCGGTGACGCGGTCGGCGCCGCTCTCCGAGATGACGCAGGATGCGCCGTCGCCGCTCACGGTCGCCCAGTACGGCTTCGAGGCCGGCACCAGCGGCCCCTCCTGGAGCGAGTTCCGGTCGACGATCGTCGCGTAGTCGTCCATGGTCCCGGCGATGCACAGCTTGTCGCCCGCGGAGTTCATCGACATACCGTGGTGGCGGGAGTCGTTGACCCATGTGGTGCGGTCTTCGCTGGTAGCCGGGTTCTTCGGCAGCGTCTTCGCCCGGGTGATCCGGTCGGATGCGACGTCGTACTCGAGGAAGCCGTTGAAGAAGGACACCTGGAAGTAGAGCTTGGACTGGTCCGGTGTGAAGGCGACGGGCCGCACCGCGTCGGACAAGTCCTTGCGGCCGAAGGCGTCGAGCCGCGAGCGCATGTCGATGACCTTCACCTCTTTGAAAGTGGCGGCGTCGACGACGGTGATGCGGCGATCGCCCTTCGTCCAGTCCATCGCGGGGTCGTCGAGCGCGGTGTTGACCTCGCCGATCGACATGTTCCACAGATACTTGCCGCCGTCGGTGAAGACGTTCTCGTGCGGCTTGTCGCCGGTCTTGAACGACCCGAGCTGCTTCCCGGTCCGGATGTCGAGCACATGGACGGTGTTGGAGGTGGAGGCCGAGACGGCGACGCGGGTGCCGTCGGGGGACACCGCCATGTGGTCGGAGCGGTATCCGGAGACGGCGAAGCGCCAGTTGACCCGGCCGGTGGCCATGTCGATCGACACGACGTCGGCGAAGCTCGGGCGGGAGACGACCATCGCCGAGCCGTCGGGGGTGGAGTACATGTCGTCGACGAACTGGTCGTGTCCCTCGCCGGGGCCGTTGCGGATGCCGAGAAAGTAGATCAGCTTGACCGGGTTGAGGTAGATCTCCGTGAGCCGCTGGGCCTTGTCCGGTATGACGTTGATGCGGCCGATCCTGGAGAAGTCGCCGTGGGACGCGATGACGTCGGCGGTGCCGTCCCAGTTGTTGCCCACGAACATCACCTCCCTGAGGTCGGCTGCGCCGGCATGTGCGGCGCTGCCGGGCGTCACTCGCGGAGCGGCGGGCGCGGCGGCCGCTGCCGCCGGGCCCGCGACGGCCATGGTGAAGGCTGTGGCGAGAGCGCCGAGCGAGCGCAGGGACGGGTGGCGCCGGGGAACACGCACGGAGACGATCCGCCGTGAACGCCGCCTTGTGGGCAAAGACATCGTCGTTCCTTCCGTGGGGGCGAGTGGGGCCTCGTGGTGCGGAAGTGGTACTGGCGGTGCCGGAAGTCGTAGTGGAGCGCGGCGAGTTGTGCCTCAACAGCTGGGTCTCGGGCCTGCCCCGCCCAATCTGAATACGCGTCCATTCAGATTGGGCTACTGGAAAGTAACGAGAGGCGGGACACTCCACAAGGCTCACGACACGAGAAAATGGTGCGGACCGACGAGGGAGGGGTCAGTGGCGGGCAGGCTCAGACAACCGACCGGCCGTTACGCAGGTAGGTCCGCCGAGGAACGGCAGGCCGACCGGCGTCAGCGGTTCCTTGCTGCCGGGCTCCAGCTCTTCGGCGACAGCCCCGGCTACCGCGCCACGACCGTGGCCGCTCTGAGCGAGGCCGCGGGACTGTCCACCCGTCAGTTCTACGAGGAGTTCCGCACCCTCGAAGACGTGCTCGCGGCTCTGCACCTGCAGGTCAACGACTGGGCGGAGGAGGCCGCGCTGGCCGCGCTCGCCGATGTCGACGGTCTGCCGATCGCGGAACGCGCCGCGGCGGCCTTCCGCGCCTATGCCGCCAACGTCACCGGCGATCCACGCCGTATCCGGATCACATTCGTCGAGATCATCGGTGTCAGCCCGCGGCTGGAGGAGCAGCGTCTGGCCCGGCGCTCCCGCTGGGTGGATCTCATCTGCGCGGAAGCCGCGGCGGCGGTCGGGCGGGGTGAGGCGGCGCCTCGTGACTACCGGGTCGCCGCGGCGGCCTTCATCGGAAGTGTGAACGGTCTCCTGCACGACTGGAGGGCCGGCTGGGTGGACGCGACGCTCGATCAGGTCGTCGACGAGCTGGTGCTGTTGCTGCTGGGCATCGTCCGCCCGGCCGGGTGGTGGCCCGACGCGTAGCGTGCCGCAAGCCAACTGGTCGAGCTGACCGGTGGGTTGGCATACGCGCAACAGCGTGCCGTCTGAGTGGGTCCGGCTCGTCCTCCGTCAGCGCCGGAGCCATCGACGGAGCCGACGGGATTCCGGAAGGCTCTCGCCGGAGTCCGCCCCGAACGCCCCGGACGCCCCGGACACTCCGGACGCCCCGGACGCCGCGGGGTGGGCGGGCATCCGGTCGGTGAAGTATGCGGAATCCTTGGGGCGATTCATTTCCGAGGCGCGCGGCCGTGGAGCGGGTTCCAGGTGCGGGATGTGCTTGGAGCAGTGGACATACGCCTCCTCGACCGTCATGTGTATCCACATCTGCGGCTGACGGCCGGGCGCCGCGTCCATCGGGAGGCCGGGGTATTCGGCACGTTGCTCCTGCTCGGTACGCAGCTCGGCCGCCCCATTGATGTGCAGACCTATGTGGTGTCGAGTGAAGTCGATGAAGAGCAGACCGAGATGAGGGTTCTCGGCGATGTTTCCGACGCTGGCCAGCACGCCGTTGCCGCGGTATTCGGGGTAGGTCAGTGTGCGGGCGTCCAGCGCGGTGACGAACCCGGGCGGCCCGGCGCGGAAGGTGGAGTCGCAGGCGCCGCTCGCGTCGGCCGTGGACAGGAACACCATGGTCTGTCGGGCTATGAACTCCCGCATGGGGGGCGTGAGGAAGTCATGCATCTGCCGGTCGTAGAAGTCGGCCGCGCGGTCGGCGGTGCCGAACTGCTTCTGCACCATGCGCTCGCCGGGGGAGCCGACGGTCTCGTCGTGTGGGCTCACGGCTGCTGGGTCTCCTCCTGAGAGCGGGCAAGGTCCAACTGCCGGGACGGGATGGGAACATCCCGGGTGTCGTCGTGCATCCGCGTCCGCGGTACTCCGAGCCGGAGTATGACTCACGTGGGCCCGCGGCTGCGGCTGCGTATTGAGGCAGGCTTCATAGTGGTCCGCGGTACGGAGTTCGTCCAGCTCATGGGGCAACGAGTTCTGCGGCCCACGCTGTGCTGATCGCGCGGCGGCGGCGTGATGCCCTGGAGCGGTCGCAGGGGTCCGTGACCGCGAATCCGCTCGCAACGGCGCGGAGCGCGCCGTCGACGTGGTCTCCTCGTCGAAGGTCGGCACCAGTACTCGGGACGTCCCCGGACCGGCGGTGATCAGACGCGGCGGTGATCAGACGCGGCGGTGATCAGACGGGTGGTTTCGGCCCGTGCATGCCGGGGCATCGGGATCTCCGCCCATGGCCGAATACCGATGCGAGGGTGCCCCTCGACACGGTGGTGCCCGGTCATGCCACGGTGCCTGTCGGCGTTGGCGGGCGGTCGCCGATCGTCGTGCCTCGGTGGGGCCGGGTGCTGCGAGAAGACGGCCCAGGGAGCGCCCCGGGGGAGCGAGCGAGTGTCGTTCCCGTCCGGGAACCGACCGCTTCGCGGGGGTGAGCCCATCCATACCGTGGCTGCGCGGAATCATCACGGTTTGGCTGAGACCTCGCCCCGAGCTAACCAACTGCTTAGCATGGTGGCTCCCTGGAAGGCGGCCTGCTTCCGCGCACCGACGGCTGACCCGGCGGAGGTCGCACGGCGCTCCGCCCAGCTCAGGACATGGCGGCTCGCCGTGGTGTTCTCGCACGCCCCGTCCACCTGGAGGGTCCATGCACACCAGTTCTCGCAGCCACGACGCAGTCGTCAGCGCCCCGCTGACCGATCGCATCATGAATTCCTCTCCTCTCCAGCTCTTCGACAGTGCCTGCCGGCACCTTCTGGGGCGTGGCACGGAATTCGCCGACAGCGTGGTGGAGAAGATCCGCGCCGAGGTGCCGTACTACGCCGACCTGGTGCTGGCACCACCGGACCTGAGGCAATCCGTGAGCACAGGCGTGCGCCACGGGCTGGAAGCCAGCCTGGATCCGACCAGGATCGTGGACGTGGAGCGCTACACAAGAGAGCTCGGCATAAGACGCGCGCAACAGGGCCGCCCTCTCGACGAGGTGCTGCACGCCTTCCGTGTCGCCGGCTCGGAGGTGTGGAGCGGGATCATCAGGGTGGTGGAGCGGGACGGACTCGGCGACTCGCGCCAGCTGGTACACGTGGCCGAGCTGGTGTGGAAGAGCAACGACCGCGACGCCGTCCTCGTCGCCGACGCCTACCGGCAGGTCGCCCACGGCGTCGCCAGCCGGCACGGTGAACGCGTCCGCCTGATCCTCGGCGCACTGCTGGAGAACCGCAGCGAACCCGATTTCACCCGGGATGCGGCGGCGATCCTCGATTTGCCGCTCGGCGGACGCTTCGCGGTAGCGGCGGTACGGGCCACACCGCCCTACGGCCACGTGCCCAAGACCGTTCCCGAGGTGCGCGGCATCCGGATCCTGCGCCACACCTGTCCACAGGGCGATGTGCTCGTCGCCCACCTGGGCGACCGTCCTCTGGACGCGCTCGCCTCCGGCCTGGCCGCCGGTCCCGGGACGCGTATCGGGATCAGCCCTGTCGTGCAGGGTCTGGACAGCCTGTCGCGCGCGCGTGACATGGCCGAACTCGCCGTTCGCACCTGCCGGGCCGACGGTGAGATCGCCCGGCTCGACTCCTGCCTGCCCGACGGGCTCCTGATCTCACGGCCCGACCTGTCCGCCGAGCTGGCCCACCGGGTGCTCCGGCCCGTGTACGACCTCGACCCCGCCGACCGTGACACGCTCTTCGACACCCTTGGTATCTGGGTGGAGAACGGTGGCTCCGCCGTCCGGACCGCCCGGCACATGTTCTGCCATCGCAACACCGTGCTCAATCGTCTGCGCCGCTTCGAGCAGATCACCGGACTCGCTCTGTCCCGCCCACGCGATCTGGTGCAGCTCACCCTCGCGCTCGACGCGCACCGCCTGCTCGGACCGGCCGCCGTTCTGGGCGCCCCGTACGAATTGAACCCCCTGCCGTCTGCCTGACGACGGATGCCCCCTCGTGGCAGTACGGCGCAGGCGGCGCGGGGCACGGCACAGCACAGCGCGGCTGAATGGGCATCAGCACAGTGATCTCATGTCGGTATTGGGAGAGGGCAACAGAGCGAGCACAGCGCGTGGACCGGCCTTAGCCGCACGTGCTCTGGTGAGCCCCGCACTTGAGGGGATCCGCCCTCATACCTGCCCGCCAGGAGACACCGTCATGGCTCAACAACACGCCGCCCGGCTTCATCATCAACCACGGCCGCATCGCCCGGGTGTCGCTTTCGCCGTGGTCAATGGACTGACCTTCGGCGTACATCTGCTGCTCGCCTGCTCCGCCGCCGACTTCATGGCTACCCGCATCTGGGGAGAGACCACCATCGGCGTGCTGGCAGTTCTCCTCCAGGGGTCTCTCCTGCTGTGGACGGCGGCGCGGTACGACCGGCGTGCGGGTATGGGCGTACCGAACGAGCAGGACGTGGAGTACTGATGAATCCTGACGTCCTCCTCGCCGCCGTGCCCGGCACCCTGGACACGGACACGCGCTCCCTGGTTCTCGTGGGCTTTCTTACCTTGATCGTTCCCATACTGTTCATCAGCGTTCTCAGCGGCCCTGAGAGGGACCGGGTCAACGAGTTCTACACAGCAGGCCGCAGGCTTCCGCCGCTGCGGGGGGCCCTCGTACTGTCCGGGGCATACCTGTCCGCGGCCACGGTGCTGGGCACCACCGGCACCGTGGCGGTCTTTGGCTACGACGGTCTGTTCATCGCTCTGTGCACCGTGCTCTCACTCGGCGTGCTCCTCCTGCTGGCCGCCCCCCTGCGCGAGCGCGGCAGCTACACCTTGGGTGACACCTTCGCTCTGCGGGCTCCGGGGCCCGCGGCGAGGATCGCGGTTGCCTTCGTGACATTGAGCGCATGCGTCCCCTACCTGGTCGTGCAGCTCTCCGGTGCGGGAGCGACCACCGCGATGCTGATGGGGCTGTCGGGGCCGGGCGCCGCACAGACGGCCATCGTCATGATCGGCGCGCTCGTCGTCTGCGCCACAGCGTTCGGCGGTATGCGAGGAACCCTCGCCCTTCAGGTGATCAAAACGGTGGCGCTGCTCTGCATGGCCGTGGCCGTGACAGCTGTGCTGTTCCATCGCTTCCACTGGAGCACCGACTCGCTCGTCGACGCCGCCAGACAGGGCAGCGGCCGACCGGCCGTCTATATGCGTCCAGGCCTCCGGTTCGCCGGCAGCACCGGCGCCCGGGGCACACTCGACTTCGTCGGTTTGATGATCACCATCGTGCTGGGTGTGGCGTGCATGCCCCACGTTGCCATGCAACTCAACGCGGCTCCCGACCCGGCCTCCGCGCGCCGCACGGTGCGCCACACCGTCGGCATCGTCGGTGCCTTCTGCCTCGCCACAGCGGTGACGGGGTTCGCGGCCGCCGCGTTGATCGGTGCCCCGGCGATCCTGGCCGCGGATCCGGGAGGCAACAGCAGCCTGCTGATGCTCACCGGCGAACTGGCGGGCGGCACGTCCATCGACACGGGCGGGGCATTCCTCGTCGTCCTCGTTTCCTCCGCGGTGTTCCTCACCGCGCTGTCGGTCGTCGCGAGCGTCACCCTGGCGGCCGCCGGGGCGATCGCCCACGACCTGTACACGCAGGTTCTGTTCCGTGGGCGTACGACCGAGGGCCGGGAAGTGGCCGCCGCGCGCTGGGCGTCCGCCGGGGTCGGAATACTGAGCATCGGGTTGGCGGTCTGGGTCCAGGGATGGAACGTCGGTTTCCTGTCGGCTCTCTCCCTGGGAGTGGCCGCCTCCTGCCTGCTGCCGGCGCTGGTGTACTCCCTCTTCTGGAAGGGCTACACACGAAGCGGACTGCTCTGGACGCTGTACGGAGGCCTGTGCTGTGCCATCGGGCTGCAGATCTCCGGCCCGGTCTTCTCGGGCACGCCCTTGGCGTTCTTCCCCGAGTGGCACCTCAACTGGTTCCCGCTCCAGACGGTTGTCCTCGTGTCCATGCCCGCCGCGTTCCTGCTCGGCTGGCTGGGCAGCGTTGTCGGAAGGCGGCGGGTGCCGGGGGGCGCGGAGCGTGCCATGGCATAGGGCGGCGCCGGCCCGACCGGGCCGACGCCCGCAGATGGGCTTGCGGCCGTTCCTGTGAACGGCCATGGCTCATAGACGGATCTCATAGACGGATGACGACAAGAGCGGTGTCGTCGGTGTTGCCGCCCAGCGGGATCAGTGTGGACAGCAGGCGGTCGGCGAGGCTGTCGGCATCGGCAGTGGGATGCCGGGTGAGGCAGTCGGTGAGGCGGGCGAGTCCGGTGTCGATGTCCTCATCGCGGCGTTCGACCAGTCCATCGGTATAGAGCACGAGGGTGGCGCCGTCGGTGAAGGCGACGGTGGCCTGGGGGCGGGGGATGTGCTCGGGACGGGCGCCGAGTGGGGGGTCGGTGGCCCGGTCGAGAAACTCGACCAGGCCGCCGGGATGGAGCAGCGCAGGCGGCAGGTGTCCGGCGCTGCTGTAGGTAATGGTGTGGCTGTCCCAGTCGACGATGGCCTGGACCGCTGTGGTGGACTCGGCGCCGTCGACGGAGCGGGCGTACTGGCCGACTACATCGAGCGCCGTAGCGGGTCCGTCGGCAACACGTACGGCGGCGCTGAGGGCGCTGCGCAGCTGTCCCATGACGCCGGCCGCGGGCAGGCCGTGGCCGACCACGTCGCCGACGGCGACAGCGATGCGGTCGCCGGGCAGTTCGGCCAGGTCGTACCAGTCGCCGCACACGTTCAGAGCGCCGACGGCGGGCTGGTAGCGCACCGCCACCCGGTGATGGCCGACCGGTCGCGGTGCAGGCAGCATCGCTTCCTGCAGGGCGAGGGCGACCTGCCGTTCGCGGGCGTGTGCCTGACGCAGTCGTTCGTTGACCTCCTGCAGTTCCCGGGCGCGGGTGTAGAGCTCGGCCTCCATCAGCCGGTGGCGGTCTCCTCCTGGGAGGGAACGGGCGCGTCCGTCACGGCTTCGGGCTTTGATGAGCTCGGTGACTTCCTCCACCCGGTGCACGATCAGCACCACCTGCCCGTCGGGACCGAGGACGGGGGCGTTGACCGGGCTCCAGTACCGCTCCTCGAACACGCCGCGCCCGTCAGCTGCCTCGACGTCGTAGCGTTGCAGCGCCATGCTGTCGCGCGAACCCGACTCCACCACCCGCAGCAGTGACGCTTTCAGGTTGCGCATACCGGACGCGTCGGGGTCGCCGGGATTGTCCGGGAAGACGTCGAACAGATGGAGACCGATCAGCTGTTTCCGGGTGCGGCCTGACAACCGCAGGTACTCCTCGTTGGCGTCGGCGTACACCATCTGCGGATTGAGCAGCGCCACGGCGCTGGGCAAGGCATGGAAAACGGCCTCATAGTCGGTCGCGGATTCCCACATCATTGCTTCCCGCCTTGTGCTGCGTCGCTTCGATCTTGCGACTTTTCCACCGTATGCACCAGCGGAAGCCTCGGCCGGACAGCCACCCACGCACGCTGATTCACTCTGCCGGCGTGGCGAGCAGCGGTTGTTCGGTCCAGATGGTCTTGCCGTCGCGCGTGTACCGGGTGCCCCACCGCTCGGTGAGCTGGGCCACCAGGAAGAGTCCGCGACCGCCCTCGTCGGTGGTGCGGGCCCGCCGCAGATGCGGCGAGGTGCTGCTGGTGTCGGACACTTCGCAGATGAGGTGGCCGTCACGGATGAGGCGTAGCCCGATCGGCCCGCCACCGTACCTGTAGGCGTTGGTGACCAGTTCGCTGACGATCAACTCGGTGGTGAAGATCATCTCCTCCAGCCCCCACTCGGTCAGCTGGGATCCGGCCAGCTCGCGGGCCTGAGCGGCGGCAGTAGGTTCTACCGGCAGCTCCCACGTGGCCACCTTCTCCGTCGGCAGCACGCGGGTACGGGCGATGAGCAGTGCCACGTCATCGGCCACGTCATCGGTCGGCCGGTCGTGCAGCAACGCGTCCCCCACCACCCTGCAGGTCTCCTCCAACGAGCGGGTGGGCACGCTCAGCGCCTCGCACAGATCCGCCAGACTCTCGTCGACGTCTCGCTTGCGGGCCTGGATGAGGCCGTCGGTGTAGAGGGCCAGGAGGCTGCCCTCGGCCAGTTCCAGCTCGGCTGCCTCGAACGGCAGCCCGCCCAGGCCCAGCGGCGGACCGGCGGGCAGGTCGACGAGGTGGACCTGCCCGTCCGGGGTCACCATCACCGGCGGCGGATGACCGGCGCGGGCCAGGGCACATTGCCTGGAGACCGGGTCGTAGACCGCGTACAGGCAGGTTGCGCCGATGATTTGAGGGAAACGCTCGTCGGTCGGCTCCTGCTCGGCGGCGAGCCGGTCCACGAGGTCATCGAGGCGGGACAGGACCTCGTCGGGGGTGAGGTCGAGGTTGGCCAGGGTGTGTACGGCGGTGCGCAGCCGGCCCATGGTGGCCGCCGCGTGGATGCCGCGGCCGACCACGTCGCCGACGACGAGGGCGACGCGAAGCCCGGAGAGCGGGATGACGTCGAACCAGTCACCACCCACGCCGGTCGTATCGTCGGCCGGCAGGTAGCGGTGGGCGATTTCGACCGCGGGGTGCGCGGGCACCTCGTGCGGGAGCAGGCTGTGCTGCAGGGTGAGCGCCGCGTCGTGCTGCTGTGTGTAGCGGCGTGCGTTGTCGATGCAGACCGCGGCGCGGGAGGCGAACTCCGCGGCGAGTGTGAGGTCGTCCTCCTCGAACGGCTCGGACCGTCGCCACCGCCAGAGACTGAGCAGGCCGAGCACGAGCCCCCGGGCGACCAGCGGCACGACCATCAGCGAGGGGTTGCCCAGACTGAGGACGCGCTCGGCCCGCTCCGGGTCCTCGGGGAGCCACCCGGTAACGCCTTCCTGATGCGTGTCGAGGACCGGACGCCGCTGGGCCAGGCACCGCGCCTGCAGACTCTCCGGCGGGATGTGAATCGTGCGGCCCACCGGATACATCACCCGCGGCGTGTCCGGCAGGACGCTGCGGATAGCCGTCCGGCGCACGGTTCCGAGTACTTCCTGGATGGGCTCCTCGCCGCGGGCCACCGGCTCCAGGAGGTCCACGGAGACGCAGTCGGCGAGGTCCGGGACCGCGACCTCGGCCAGCTCATTCGCCGTCCTCGCCACGTCCAGCGTGGTTCCGATGCGGGCGCTCGCCTCGTTGAGCAGGGCGAGCCGATGGCGCGCCCGATAACGCTCGGTCACATCCTCGACCGTCTGTGCCACGCCGAGGATGCGTCCGGAGGGGTCCTCTATCCGGAACGCGGATATCGATACGAACATCTCATGGCCCGGGTCCCGCCGCAGAGCGCAGGGCTGTTCGGTGAAGATCGAGGACCGGCCCGTCTCCAGTACCTCCCCCAACTGCCTCACCACCGTGTCGGAGTCCCGCTGGATGAGGAAGTCGCTGACGTGGAGCCCCCGGTGTTGCTCTACCGGTATCTGACTGAACTTCGAGATCGCCCGGTTCACCCGCAGGAGGCTCAGATCCGGGGCGAAGACGGACAGGCCGATCGGGGAGCGGCGGAACAATCCGTCCAGGACCGACCGGTCCCTCTCCCACTGGATGACCTCCTCGGCCGGCGCGGCGACGAGAAACCACTCGCAGCCGGCGTCGCCCCTCGTGATCGCCCGGGCCCGGCACCCCAGCTCCACCCGCTGACCGTCGCGGTGCCGTGCGGGCACCACCCCGAACCAGCCCCCATCACGTAGGCATACGGCCAGCGCGTCCATGACGACGTCGTCGTCCTGGAAGTCGATCAGGAAACCGAGCGCCGTCCGCCCGAGTGCCTCCTTCGGTGGGTAGCCGAGCAGCGCCTCGGCCCGCTCGCTCCAGCCGATGACCGTCCCGCGGTCGTCCAGCACCGCCGAAGCCGCGCGCCCTACCGCGAACGGGTCCTCCGGGCCCTCGCTGAACGTCGTCATCGGTGTGTCCATCGCTACCACCCTTGCGCCTTGCGAGCGGGACCGCGCGAGCGGAGCTGCTCGGAGTGACTGATCACCGAGTCCCGAGGACGCGGAGTTCTGGCGAGGAGCACCGCCACATCGTCCTGAGCCGTGGAGGGCAGCAGCCGGCCGAGGATGCGGTCACAGATCTCCTCCAACGGATGATCGAGGTGCCGCAGCGCCTGGGCGAGTTGCTGCATGCCCTGGTCGAGGTCTCTGTCGCGTGCCTCGATGAGGCCGTCGGTGTACAGCACCAGCAGACTGCCGGGGGGCAGCGGCACCTGCTCGGTCCTGAAGTCCTGCCCGCCCGCTCCCAGGGGTGTACCCGGGGGGCCGTCGAGGAACGCAACAGTCCCTCGGGCCTCGGCCACGGCCGGAGGTGGATGGCCGGCCCTGGCGATCAGACAACCGCCGGCAGCCCGGTCGAAGACCGCGTAGACGCATGTCGCCATTTCATTCTCACCCAGGTCGCTCACGACGGCGTCCAGGGAACGGAGCATCTCAGCCGGGGGGATGCCGTGCCGTGCCAGCGTTCGCACCGCTGTGCGCAGCTGTCCCATGACGGCAGCCGCATGGATTCCGTGCCCCATGACGTCCCCGATGACCAGCCCGGTCCGGCCGTCGGGCAGGGTGATGGCGTCGAACCAGTCGCCGCCGACCGCGTGGTCGCTGGCGGGCAGGTAGCGTCCGGTGAGTTCCAGGCCGGTCACGTCCGGCAGCGCGTTGTTCGTCAGGCTGCGTTGCAGCGTGAGCGCCGCCTTCCGCTGGCTGGTGTACATGCGCGCGTTGTCGATGTTCAGCGCCGCCCGGGCGACCAGCTCGTCGATGAGCACGCAGTCCTGCTCATCGAATCGCTCGCGGCTTCGGGCACGCGTCACCACCACGGCGCCGAGCACCTTGCCACGGGCGACGAGCGGGACCAGTCGCGCGGCGCCCAGGGTGCTCAGGTAGGTACGCAGTTGCTCGGCGCGCGGATCGGTGATCAGCGCCGGGACATCGGTCTTGTAGAGGTTCATGGGGCGCCCGTCGGCGATGACCCGCTCGTACACCGAGCCGAGCGGGACCTGGAAGGTCGCGCCTACCGCCAGTTTCGCGGTGGGGGCGGACGGATCGGGGAAGGAGACCGCCAGACGACGCACCACGCCGTGGGTGGATGCGGCGGCCTCATCGGGGTCGAGTACCTCTTCCAGCAGTTGTACGTCGGCCGAGTCGGCCAGCTGCGGCACCAGTACCTGCACCACTTCCTCGGCGGTCTGCCGCAGGTCCAAGGTGGTCCCGATCCGGGTGCCGGCCTCGGCCAGCAGCGCCAGGCGATGCCGCGCCTGCCCCGCCTCGATCTGCGCCTGCTGCCCGGCGGTGATGTCGATCAGCGAGGCGATCAGGCCCAGCCTCCGGCCGACGCTGTCGAGCAGCGGAGCATAGGAGCAGGACCAGGTGCGGTCGTGGTCGGGATCGGCCGGCGTGCGACCGGTGCGGCGTACGTCGACCACCGCCTTGCCGCCGTCAAGAGCCTTCCGCATCGCCCTCTCCAGCTCCGCGGCGTTGACGCCCGGCACGACCTCGGCCGGGCGCTTGCCGATGTGGTCGGCCGCGGAGACGCCCTGCATCCGTGCCAGCGCGTCATTGACCCGCAGGAAGCGCAGATCGGGGCCGAGCATGGCCAGGCCGATGGGGGACTGGGTGAACAGGCCTTCCAGTGCCGCGAGTGAATCCCGCATGCGCAGGACCGCTGAGGTCTCCACGGCGATGGCGAGGATGCCCGTCCCTCCCTGGGGGTCTGCGGCCGGGCAGATCCACATCTCCATCGGCACGAGATGCCCGTCGCGGTGCCGCACGGGGAGGGACCCGACCACAGCCTCACCCGCCCGGACTTTCCGGATCAGGTGATCGGCCAGCTCCCAGTCGGGCTCGGGAACCAGTATCGGGACCCCGTGCCGGCCGAGCACCTCCTCCGGCGGGTAGCCGAGCAGGTCCTGGGCGGCGAGCGACCACTCCACCAGGCGCCCGTCCGCATCGGCCCGCCACAGCGCGATCGGAAGGAGGTCGCGGAGCACACCCGCGTACCCGACCGCCGACAGGGGCTGGTCCGGCAGATCACTCGTCGACTCGTGTGTGTCCAACACAACGACCTAACCCCGGGGTGGGGCACTATGCCTGCCGGTAACTCCCGGGCCGTCCAAGGGCCGGGTGCTGCCGACGCATCACCGGTGCGGCGTCTCCGGTTGCAGCGACTCCAGGTGCAGTTTCCATCAAATCACCCCGAGGCGCGGCGTGGGCGAACGGAGCCGTGATGCGGCGCTCCCGGAGGCGGTTGCCGGTTACCGGGCCGACCCGGTCGCGCCGTCGAGGGACTGGTGGGGCTGAGATCCGGGACGGGTGAGGGTGCCGGCGAGCTTGTCGGTCATCTCGGGCAGCAGCCAGTAGTACACCCACGTCCCGCGTCGTTCGCAGTCGATCAGCCCGGCCTGACGCAGCAGCTTGAGGTGGTGGGAGATCGTCGGCTGCGACAGATCGAACGCCGGGGTCAGGTCGCAGACACAGATCTCGCCGCCGTCGCGCGAGGCGATCATCGACAGCAACCTGAGTCGCACCGGGTCGCCCAGGGCCTTGAAGACCTTGGCCAGCTCGACGGCCCGGTTCTCGTCCAGGGGAGCGGTCAGCAGGGTGGGGCAGCATCCGCCGATGCCGTCCTGGCCAAGCGTCACAAGCTCTTGTTTCGACATACTTTTATGTTGACATCTCTCTATTCAAGGTGCAACCTTGCATTGAAGAACATCGATATAGCCGTCCTGGGGCTGCCCCGGCCCCTGCCATCGAGGAGTGAAGGTCATGAGCGAGCTGTCCACCGATCTGCACGAGACCGTCCGCCGGCGCTATGCGGCCGCAGCCGTCCAGGTTGCCGAGGGCGGAAGCGCCTGTTGCGGCCCCCAGGCCGTCGAGGTCGACGAGAACTTCGGCTCCACTCTCTATGCCGCCGACGAGCGCGACGCCCTCCCGGCCGAGGCCGTCGCCGCCTCCCTGGGTTGTGGGAACCCGATCGCCGTCGCCGACCTGAACGCAGGCGACCGCGTGCTCGATCTCGGCTCGGGCGGTGGCATCGACGTCCTCCTCTCCGCCCGTCGGGTCGGCCCCACCGGCAAGGCCTACGGCCTGGACATGACCGAGGAAATGCTGGCCCTTGCTCTGGCGAACGGGAAGAAGGCCGGCACCACCAACGTCGAATTCCTGAAGGGCACCATCGAGGCCATCCCCCTCCCGGCGAACACGATCGACGTCGTCATCTCCAACTGCGTCATCAACCTGTCCACCGACAAGCAGGCGGTATTCGCCGAGACCCACCGCGTGCTGGTTCCCGGCGGCCGGATCGGGGTCTCCGACGTCGTCGCCGACGACACCCTCACCCCCGCCCAGCGGGCCGAGCGAGGCGACTACGTCGGCTGCATCGCCGGCGCCCTCTCCTTCACCGAATACCGGCAGGGTCTGAAGGCGGCCGGGTTCATCGACATCGAGATCACTCCCACCCACGCCGTCGCCGACGGCATGCACTCCGCCATCGTCCGCGCCACAAAGCCGGCCACCGACACCGACACCGACACCGATGGGGACCGGGACGGCTGCTGCGGCGTCACCGCCTGTTGCACGACGGGCGAACAGGCCACCGACCCGACCACCACCGTCGCCGATGCCAAGGCCGCATCGGGCTGCGCCTGCAATTGACCTGAACTGACCTGACACGACGGCGACGGCGACGGGCCGGCCAGGTCCGCTCAGCCGCCGTTGTTCTCCCGGTGTGTGAGGTTCAGACCGGCGCGTGGGTCGAAGACATGCATCCTCGAGGTGTCCACCCACAGCTCGGCCTGGCTCCCCTCGCGGACCTGTGTCCCCGTACTGAGCCGGACGACCACCTGGTGGCCGCTGGCTCCCGTCTCACTGATGCCGGAATCGGCGGCCAGCTCCTCCAGTTCCGAGGTGGTGGTCGGCTGCCAGTCCTCCTCGGTGAAGTAGGCGTAGACATCCGAGCCCAGGGACTCCACCACATCCACGGTGGTGGTGAAGGTCGTCCCCGACCGGCCCGGATCGACCATGGCGGCATCCTCGAAGGCTTCGGGCCGCAGACCCACGATGAGGTCCCGGGGCGCGTTCTGGCGCTCCAGACTCCGGCGTACCTCGTCGGACAGCGGGAGGTCGCCGACGATGGTGCGCAGCACGTTCTCCTCGAGGGTGGCGTGGAGGAAATTCATGGCGGGTGAGCCGATGAAACCCGCGACGAACAGGTTGCGTGGCTCGTCGTAGAGATGCTGGGGGGTGCCGACCTGTTGAACGACGCCGCCGCGCATGACGACCACGCGGTCCCCGAGCGTCATCGCCTCGGTCTGGTCATGGGTGACGTAGACGGTGGTGGTGCCCAGACGTTGCTGAAGGCGCGAGATCTGGGTGCGCATCTGTACCCGGAGCTTGGCGTCCAGGTTGGACAGCGGCTCGTCCATCAAGAACGCCTTGGGGTTGCGGACAATGGCACGGCCCATGGCGACGCGCTGACGTTGGCCGCCCGAGAGGTTCGCGGGCTTGCGGTCCAGATGATCCGTCAGGTCGAGGATGCGGGCGGCCTCCTCCACCTTGTTCCTGATGGTGGCCTTGTCGACCTTGGCCAGACGCAGGGCGAAGCCCATGTTCTCCCGCACGGTCATGTGCGGATAGAGGGCGTAACTCTGGAAGACCATGGCGATGTCGCGGTCCTTGGGCGCCTTGTCGTTGACGACCTGGTTGTCGATGCGGAGGGTGCCGTCGGTGATGTCCTCAAGTCCGGCGATCATGTTGAGCGTGGTGGACTTGCCGCAGCCGGAGGGCCCGACCAGGATGACGAATTCCCCGTCGCCCACTGTGAGGTTGACGTCCCGGACGGCCAGGGCGCCGTCGGGATACCTCTTGGTGATGCCCTCGAGAACGATCTCGGCCACAGTCGGTGCTCCTTGTCCTGACGGCCGGCTGCTGCCGGTCAGCCCTTGACGGCCCCGGACGTCAGTCCGGCGACGATGCGCCGCTGGAACAGCAGCACGAAGGCGATGATCGGAATGGTGATCACTACCGCGGCGGCGGCGATCGAACCGGTGGGTTGCTGGAACTGGCTGCTCCCGGTGAAGAAGGCGATCGCCGCCGGCACTGTGCGGGCCCTGGTTGTCGAGGTCAGGGAGATGGCGAACAGGAAGTCGTTCCAGCAGAAGATGAAGACGAGGATGGCGGTGGTGAACACGCCCGGCGCGGCCAGCGGAGCGATCACCAGCCGGAAGGCCTGGGCGGGCGTGGCCCCGTCGACCTTGGCCGCCTTCTCCAGATCCCACGGGATCTCCCGGAAGAACGCCGAGAGGGTGTAGATCGCGAGCGGCAGGGAGAAGGTCATGTACGGGATGATCAGCCCCGGCCAGGTGTCGAAGATCCCCAGGATGCGCTCGATGTTGAAGAGCGGGGACACCAGGGAGATCGGCGGGAACATCGCGATCAGCAGGGACATGCCGATCAGCAGCCTCTTGCCGGGGAAGCGGAGCCTCGCTACGGCGTAGGCGGCCATGGTGCCCAGCACAACGGCGATCACTGTGGCGATCAGGGCGATACCGATCGAGTTGATCAGGGCCCGGGTGAACTCCGAGGTCTGGAAGATGCCGCTGTAGTTCTCCAGGGTCCACTGCTGAGGGACGAAGCTGCCATCGGTGAGGGTGCTGGGGTCCTTGAACGACAGGGCCGCGATCCACCAGACCGGGAACAGGGCATAGGCGATCACCACGGTGTTGGCGATGGCCCAGCCGGTGACATGCCTCCTGCCCGCGCCGGCCATCAGCGTCCCGCTTCCTGTGAGCCGGGAGCGGCAGCCCCGAAGAGTTTGATGAAGGCGAAGGCGATCAGGCCGACGCACAGGAAGATGAGCACGGAGATCGCCGATCCGATGCCGAGGTTGAGCGCGGTGAACAGGTTGTCGTAGCCGAGGATCGACACCGAGCCGGTGCCATGAGCACCCGAGGTCAGCACATAGATGTTGTCGAAGACCCGGAAGGCGTCCAGGGTGCGGAACAGCAGGGCCACCAGGATGGCCGGCTTCATCAGCGGCACCGTGACGAGAATGAAGCGCTGCCAGGCGGACGCACCGTCGACCATGGCGGCGCGCAGCGTCTCCTCGGGCACCAGGGCGAGTCCGGCCAGCAGCAGAAGCGCCATGAAGGGGGTGGTCTTCCATACCTCGGCGAGGATGATCAGCCCGATGGCCGGCCACTGCTCGGTCAGTGGCGCATCACCGGACGGCAGCAGTGCGGCGAGGTAGCCCGTGTCCGGGGTCCAGGCGTACTGCCAGGAATAAGCGGCGACCACGGTGACGATGCCGTAGGGGATCAGGATCGCGGTACGTACGGTTCCCCGGCCGAAGATGGCGCGATGCATGACCAGGGCCAGCGCGAAGCCGAGGACGAGTTCCACGGCTACGGAGATGACGGTGATGAACAAGGTGACCCAGAACGCCTCCCACCAGAACTCGGAGGAGAGCACGGCCGCGTAGTTGCTCAGGCCCACGAAGCGCGCTTGATCCGGGAAGCGCAGGTCGTAGCGTTGCAGCGACAGGTAGATCGCGTAGCCGATGGGGTAGGCGGTGACGGCGAGCATGACGACCACCGCGGGTGCGCACAACAGCCATCCCAGCCGTCGCTCCTGCCGCGCGCCCTCGGACAACGCCTCGGCCCCGCCCGGGGCCGGGGCCGTCGACGTGGCGGGAGTTGCGGTGTTCACGGGATCAGCCCCTTGGACTGGAGGGCGTCCTCGATCTGGCTGCCGATGTGTTCGACGTCGCTCAACGGATTGATCGCCGAGGGCGGGGAGAGCGTGTGCGAGATCGCGATGGACACGTTCTGGTAGGCGGGGGTCTGGGGGCGGACGCTGGCGTTCTCCAGTGCCGAGAGCACTTCGGCAGCGAACGGGTAGCTCTTGAAGAGTGTCTTGTCGAAGTAGAGCGCGCGCAGGGTGGGCGGCAGACCGCCCTTGAGCGCCGCCGCCATCTGGTTCTGACGATTGCGCAAGCACAGCGCGGCCTCGAACGCGAGGTCAGGGTGGCGAGAGTAGGCACCGATGGCGAGGTCGATACCGCCGATGGTGGGTTTCGATGGCCGGCCGGGGTCCACGCCGGGGTACGGCGCCCAACGGAAACTCTTGAACAGAGCGGGCTTGTTCGACTTCATCGACGGATAGACGAACGGGTAGTTCAGCTCGAAGGCGGCGTTCCCCGACTCCATGGCCAGCCGGTTCTGATCCTCCATCTGGTTGGACAGCGAGGGGTCCGCGGCGGGTGAGGTGGCCAGGTTGTGCATGATCGTGGCCGCTTGGACCGCGGGCGGGCCGAGCGAGGGTGCTGTGGCTGTGGCGTTGAGGATGGAGCCTCCCGCGCTCTCCACGAGCGTGTTGAACCAGACCGTCAGCCCTTCGTACTGGGCGCCCTGAATCTCGACGTAGTGAGGCTTGCCCTCCTTGGCGAGGCCGCGCGCCATACCGAGCATCTCGGTCCAGGTCTTGGGCGGTTTGGGCACGAGGTCGCTTCGGTACCACAGCAACTGGGTGTTGGTGTTGTACGGGACGGCGTACAGCCTGCCCTTCCACGTCGCCGTCTGCAGCGGTACTTCGAGGGTGCCCGCGGTGGCACTGCGGCGATTGCCGCCCGTCCACGGCAGGATCCAGTTGGCCTCGGCGAACTCCGGGGCCCAGGTGACATCGAGGCCCAGGATGTCCAGGGTGTCGTCGTGTGCGGCGAGTCGGCGGACGAGCTGCTGACGCTGGCCGTCCGCGCCGCGCGGGAGCTTGTTGTACACGATGCGGTAGCGCCCGCCCGAGGCGCGGGTGCAGTTGCTCGCCGCGTCGGCCAGGGCACCCGAGTCGTCCGGGAAGTTGTACCAGTTCAGGCTGACCGGGCCGGATTGCTCCGAGTCGCAGGAGGTGAGCAGTCCGGCCAGCAGGGGAATCACGGTGAGGCACCGCAGGCGCCGTGCGGCGCCACGTCCGGCGTCACGACCCGCGAGTCGCGGCGATGCGCCGCCGCGCGCCCGTGTCGGGGCCCGACCGTTCGTGTGCCCCACCGTTCACCTCCCGGACCTGGCAGCACGAGGTGCCTGGTCATCCCGCGCAGCGCCTCCGTCCCCGGAACGTAATGGCTCCTCCGCGGCTACCGGCGCAACGCGTCGTGCCGGAGTCAGGAGATCCCCCGGATGGCCAGCCCCTTGCCCCGTGTCAATCTGTTTGTGGATGACGCGCGCCCGGGCCCTGCTGGAGGGATCCTGAAGGCAGGACCGTGCTGCGGCGGCGCGCCGTGGCGGCGGGTGAGGAGGTGTGCGATGACTCGGACACTGGAGTGGCAGGTCCGCGTCCGCCTGACCGAGGAGGACGGCACGACGAAGGCCGAGGCGGTGCTGGACACCGGCACCGCGACGCTCACCGGCCATGGGACAGCCCACTGCAATCCCCAGGACGTGGACGTCCCCGCGATCGGCGACGAACTGGCCGCGAGCCGCGCCATGAGGGACATCGCCGCGCAGCTGATGAGGGTGGCCGACCATGACCTGGAGGCCGTGGGCGCCGGAGCGGGGAGCGGACCCATCCCACCGCCGTACGGCTGGTCGGACATCGCCTAGCAGCGCCGTTGCGGCCGGGGCGCACGAGTACGAGGCGGTGGAGATCAGGACCTGAACAATCAGGCTCCCGCGTAGAGTTCACGCCTGGCGGTGTGGACGGGCGGGGGAGCGAATGAGCAGGGCTCGGGTGCGGTGGTGTGCGGGTACGTATGGAGTCCTGGCGCTGGTGGCCGCGGGCTGTACGGCGCCCGCGCCGGATGTCGATCCCACGCTGAGGAAGACACTCCAGCCGGTCGCGCATGACGCAGTGGTCGCCGGACTGGAGAAGGAGGGCGGCATGCTCGCCGACTCCTCGTTCGCCTCCACGGCCCGGTGGTTCTGTGCGGAGAAGGTCGTCGAGATTCGCGAGGCCGATGGCGGGTTCCTGAAGGTGGGTCTGGTCACGCAGTGCTTCGAACTGGCGGCGCGGGGCAGGACCCTTGTCGAGGGAACAGCCGTCCGAGGGCCATTGCTGATGGAACTGTCCAAGGACGGCAAGGGCGGCTACCACGTACGCCGCCAGGACAGTCCGCCCGACGGTGCGGGCTATGACGAGTGGATTGGCCGTTCGTTCTCGGAAGGGGGCGCGGCGTTGGTGCGGCGCGAGGACTGGGACCGTACGAGCACGCTGGAGTCGGCCGCCCGCACACATTTCCGGCTGCCGCCGGACGCGCCGGTCACCGCGCTGTAATCGCGCAGCCCGCGTCTCGGCTCCTCCGTCCGCCAAGGCCTCGGCCGGCGCGCTCGTCAACCAGAGGTCCGGCCGCTGCCTGGATGCGCCCGGTTTCAACTCGGCCAACAGCACCCAGGTGGTCGGGATTCTGAGACGTTACGCCCCTGTGCCTGTCCCGCTACCTCGTGTCGAACGCATGGACCGGGGCGGGAAAGGGGTCATGGTGGTTCAGGAGACATGACCACTGTGGTTCCGGAGACACAACCACGTGCCGGAACAGCCCAGGACCGAGGATCAGTGCATGAACAGCTCAGAATTGCTGGCGGACGCGTTCGAGCGGGTACGTGAGGCGGTACACGCGGCGGTGGATGGGCTTTCACCGGACAGCCTCAACGCCCGGCTGGACCCTGGAGCGAATTCGATCGCCTGGCTCGTGTGGCATTTGACGCGTATCCAGGACGATCACGTGGCTGATGCGGCCGCAGGGGAGCAGGTGTGGTTCTCCCAGGGCTGGGCGGACCGCTTCGAGCTGCCCATTGCGAGGGGGGCGACCGGGTTCGGCCACACCAGCAAGCAGGTCGCCGCGGTGCGGGTCCAGTCCGCCGAGCTGCTGCTCGGCTACTACGACGCAGTCCACGAGCAGACCATGCGATTCGTCAGCGGGCTCGACGACGCAGCGCTCGACAGCGTCGTGGACGAGACCTGGTCCCCGCCGGTCACCCTGGGCGTCCGTCTGATCAGCGTCCTCGCCGACGACCTGCAGCACGTCGGCCAGGCGGCATTCATCCGGGGCTCCCTGGAACGCCGTTGACGTGCTCCCGGCCCCGACCAATCCAGCGGGGACTCCTGCCACGGTCGTACGGTCGTCTCGGGCTCGACATGTTTGGAGTCCTGGCCGATCGGTCACCCGAGGGCCATCGGCAGGGCTGAGAAACAGGCTGCGTGCGATCGCCGGCGCGGCTGCCCGCAGGAGAGACGGCACGATGGACGGAGCCGAGCATGGGTGAGATGGACGCAGTCGAGAACGAGGCGCTCTGGGACGAGTTTCATCAGTTGGTGAACATGACGTCCCAGGAACTTGGCGCATGGCTCGAGACCCGCGAGGCGGCCGAGAGTACGGAAACATTGCCGGCGGGCGTCGACACCGAGGCGGGCCGGCATGTGCTGTCGATTCTGCTGAAGCGGCGTGTCGATCTCACCGACGATGACGTACAGCTCATGCACCAGGTCGTGGAAGCGGTCGAAACGCGGCAGGAGCGGGTAGATGGCGCCGGGGACATTGAGTGGCGTCACAGCCTCATGACCCTCGGGCACGATCCCCTCAAACCGGGAAGCCGAAGGTAAAGCTGGGTCCGGCCCGAACGGTTGCGGGCGGAGAAGCCGGTCTGCGCCAGAGGGCTGGACCTGAGGCGGGGGCGCCACAGGTCCAGCCCTTGAGTAATCCCGGCTTACCGTCCGGACTTCTTCACTCGATCGGCCGCCTTTTCCGCGGCTTCCTGGGCCTTGCCGGCGATCTGCTCGCCGCGGCCTTCCGCCTGCATATCCAGGTCGTCGGTGGCCTTGCCGACCGTTTCCTTCATCTTTCCCTTGGCCTGCTTCGCCTTTGCTTTTGCCTTACTCATGATCGTTGCCCTTTCGCGTGGGGTGGGCTGATTACCCATCCTGCACTTATCACCCAGAGTGCGCATTTGGGTGGCTATGGGTTATCACTGAGGGTGGCTGTCCATCGGTCTCTCCCCCTGAGTACGCAGTTCAGTAGCCGAACTCCGGGATGAACGCCGAACAGAAAGCCTTCAGATCTGCGGGCTTCCGGCTCGTGATCAGGGTGGCGGGGGCGGCACGGCAGACCTCGACCTGCTCGTCCACCCATGTGCCGCCCGCGTTGCGGATGTCGGTCTGCAGACTGGGCCAGGAGGTCAGCGTCCTCCCGCGTACTACGTCGGCCTCCACCAGCGTCCAGGGGGCGTGGCAGATCGCCGCCACCGGCCTGGCGATGTCGAAGAACTGTCTGACGAATGCGACCGCCGATTTATCCATGCGCAGTGCGTCCGGATTGGCGAGGCCTCCGGGAAGTACCAGCCCCACGTAATCCTCGGCGTTGCTCTCGGTGACCGTACGGTCGACGGGGAAGGTGTCGGCCTTGTCGAGGTGATGGAAAGCCTGCACGCGTCCGGATTTCGTCGAGATCAGTTCCGGTTTGCCACCCGCTTCGACAACAGCTTCCCAGGGGGCGGTCAGTTCGACTTGTTCCACACCCCCGGGAGCCATCACAAACGCCACTCGCACGGGACTCACGGCCTTTCATCTTGCGCGGCGATATGTACCGTCCATCTCCACCGCGACTGCCCACATTGCGGCGTGATATCCGAATTTTTCGGAAGTTCTCGGACCGAATGGCAGAAGCTGGGCTGCCTTGCGCGATCCTGTCGGCGAGCCGCTGGGAGTCCGGGAGCAGACCGGCATGCGCGTGTCCGCGCCCGCGCGGCCTTCATCCCCCGGTTCCGGGTACCTCGCGGGATTCCAGTCCCTTGGTGGCGGGTCCGTGCAGGACAGAGCCGTCCGTCGCGAAGCGGGAGCCGTGGCAGGGGCACTCCCAGACCCGCTCGGCATCGTTGAACTGCACCAGACAGCCGAGGTGGCTGCAGCGCGCGGAGAGAACGCGGGCGTTCCCGGACTCGTCGCGGTACACGGCGCAGCGCCTTCCCTCCAGCCGTACGACCGCTCCGCTGCCGGGCGGGATGTCGTTCACCGAGTCGACGTGGTGGGTGTGCAAGCGGTCTCCGACGAAGTGCCGGGCGACTGCGGTCTGGAGCTTCGCCAGCTCCGCCGTCTCGCTCACTCCGGGCAGCCTCCGCGGGTCGTAGAGGTCGGTCCAGGCAGGCCGGCCGCCGCCTGCCACATGAGCCGCGAGCAGCCGGCCTGCCATCACCCCGTTGCTCATGCCCCAGCCGCCGAAGCCTGTGGCCACATAGAGGTGTTGGGTGCCCGGGTGGGCATGTCCGACGTACGGCAGGTGGTCGCTCGAGTCGTTGTCCTGCGCCGACCAGCGGTAGGCGCTGTCGGCCTCGGCGAAGCCGGGCAGCCGCTCGCGCGCCCAGGAGTCGAGACGCTCGAACCGTTCCCGTACGCCTCCGGCCCCCGGCTCGAACGATTCACCGGTGACGATGAGCAGTCGGCGTCCTTCGTCGAGGGGAGCACTGCGCACCGAACGCACCCTGTCCTCGGGACTCATGTACATGCCCGTGGGCGCGAGAGCGGCCGGCACCGGCGCGGCGATCACCAGTTCCCGCCGGGGCTTGAGCCGGGTGAAGAGGAGGGTGCGGTCGAATACCGGGTAGTGCGTCGCGATGACGGCATCCCGCGCCTCAACCGCGACTCCGCTCTCCGTCGACAGTCGGCAGCGGCTGCCGTCGTGGAGCGTGATGACACGGCTGCGTTCGTGAACGCGACCGCCCGCGGCGACGAACTTCTCGGCCAGGGCGAGCAGGAACTTCCGCGGATGGAATTGGAGCTGGCCCTCGACGCGCACCGCGCCGGACACCGGGAAGGGGAGTTCTGTCTCGGTCACGAAGGAAGCGTCGAGTCCTGCCCTTCGGGCCGCCTCCGCCTCGTCCCTGATCTCGTCCGCGCGCTGCGGATCCTCCGCGTACGTGTAGGCGGGGGCGCGCTCCAGGTCGGCGTCGATGTCCAGCTGGGCGCAGAGAGCGGCGGTCCGGTCGACCGCGTCCTGCTGCGAGAGCGCGTACAGCCCGGCGTTGTCGGCGCCGTGCTTCGCCTCGAGCCGCGCGTATCCCAGACCGTGCAGGGACGTCAGCTTGGCTGTCGTGTATCCGGTCACTCCGGCGGCGATCCGGTCAGCCTCCAGGACGACGACGTCCAGGCCGGCACTCAGCAGTTCCCATGCGGTGCACAGGCCTGCGATGCCACCACCGATCACGGCGACGTCCGCGGTCAGGTCCTTGCCGACGGGTGGGTATCCGGTCTCGGGAGTGGTGGCCATCCAGTACGACTCGTCAATTGTCGGGCGTTCCGAAGCCATGATTCCCGCCTTCCCGCTCTGCCTTACGGCTGACGGCGGCGCGCGTGGACGGGCTTCCCTCGGCGCAAGGCGCCGAGGGTGCGACGTCTCGCACTGGTCACTCGGTCCTCGCTCGGGCGCCTTCCCGTGTCCTGCCGCTCGCCGCGGGGCGGTCGGAATGGCGCTTCAGATACTCGGCTTCCAGTTCCGTCATGCGGATGCTGTGCGCCACCAGTGCGTTCTGTGAGCCGTGCAGCAGTGTGTCGTGCCGCGTGCGGTGAATGGTCTCGAGCTCCCGCAGCAGCTGCTGGTCGTCGAGATCTGCCGGGCCCACACCCCTGCGCCTGCCTCCAGCGTCGGTCATCGATCTTCCTTCCGTCCGCTCCCCTCGGGTACCGGTTACCCGTCGGGGAAGCACCGACACGCCGGATCGGAGGCACCGTTGCCGGGAGCGTGCGGGACCGGGGGCCGCAGTGGCCGCGGTCACGCGTTCAGGGTGCCGGCGCGGGCCGGCGCACCGAGCCGCCCGCGAGAGGGCCAGGTCTGCCGTCGTCATGTCGCGCCGCCATGTCCGGCTGTTCCCTCGGTAGTCGGGTGGCGGACAGCCGTACCGGGGCCGTATCTCCGTCAGATGTATGTGCATGAAACTACGCGAGCGCCCCCGTAGCGCGCTCCTCTACCAGTAGTGCCGCCGTCCGCCGACCGCGTGCCCGACGGACCCCAAGATCCACAAAATTGCCCCGATCACGATCAGGATGATCCCGATGGTCCAGAGGATGCTGATACCGGCCACGAATCCGATGACAAGCAGAATGACGCCCAGAGCGATCACGGTGTCCTCCGATGCCGCAAATAGATGCCTTTACCACTTTGCTCTTCGGCTGATCAGGCGGCAACCGCTCTCGGGTCCACACTGTGCCCGGGCGCCGCCGGGGCTCGTTGTCGGTGACCATGGCCGCGGTTGACCGTTCGGCCCGCGGTAGAGGCAGGCGTGCGAGGCACTCGACGTGCCGTGCCGACACTGCGCGAACTGTTCGGCGCCGCGGGGCGCACCCTGGTGCTGAGCTGCCGGTCGGCCGGGCGGCCGGAGCGGACACCGCTTTCGGGGAGACGAGGGTGCAGCTACCACGCCGACGGCTCATTACAAGATGCGCCGTGCCTGTTGGCGATGAGACTTGTACTTATGGCAGAAGAGCGGCGCACGCGGGATCGGTCCTCGGTGAAGACGTCGGGCCGGCGAACCTCTTCCCCCCGGGGGCCGGAGCAGGCTGCCCGCGATGCCTGCCAGCAGCTGGAGCGGCTGATCAGCCATTCGGTAGAGGGTGCGTCGGCAGTACGGCGTACTGAAGACGGATGGTGCGTCGTCGTGGACGTTCTTGAGGTGGCTCGCATTCCGGACACAACGAGCTTGCTCGCCTCGTACGAGGTGCAACTCGATCAGAGCGGTGAGCTCTTGGAGTACCGCAGGGTCCGCCGCTATCGAAGGGGCTCCGCCGACGAGTGATCTGCGCTGCCCGACCAGCTGAGAGGACGACCCTATGCCCACGACCGTCTACTCCGACGAGGTTGCCTGCCCGCCGCGCGCCGGCACGTTGTACGACGTGCTGGAACTCATCCTCGACCGGGGCATGGTCATCGACGTGTTCATCCGGGTCTCACTGGTGGGCATCGAGATCCTCAAGATAGACGCCCGCATCGTGGTCGCCAGCGTCGACACCTATCTGCGGTTCGCCGAAGCGTGCAACCGACTGGACCTGGAGCGCGACTCGGGCAGCACCACCGTCCCGGAGCTGATCGGCGGCGGTGCGGCCAAGTCTGTCGGCAAGCGCAAGGTGAGGAAGGCCGCGGAAACCGTGGGTGACACCGTGCGGAAGGCGGTCGGAGGCCGCGATGACGACGAGTCCGACGAGTCCGAAGAGTCCGAAGAGGAGCAGCAGGAGCGTCCGCGTCGGCGCTCGTCTGCCGGCAGCGGGGCCCGCCGACGCCGACGCGTGGAGGCATGACCGGTGACGAACAACGGTGTGTACGTCTACGCGATCATCCGGACCGGAAGGCCGTTGCCGGCTGACGCTGCCGGGGTGGGCAGCCCGCCTGCTTCCCTGAGGGTGGTCCGGCAGGGGCCTGTCACCGCCGTCGTCAGCGATGCGCCCCCGCAGTTGCGTGCACGGCGTCGGGATCTTCTCGCACACCAGGACCTTCTGATGCACCTGGCTGACGGCGGACCGGTGCTGCCGATGCGCTTCGGAATGGTTGCACCGGACGAGGAGGCCGTGCGCAAGCAACTGGCGGCCGCCGAGACGCGCCACATCGCGGCGTTGGAGCACCTGGACGGCGGGGTCGAGATGAACATCAAGGCCCTTCCGGCCCAGAACGGCTTGGCCGCCCTCGTCGCCGAGGACAAGAACATCCGGCGACTCCGCGAGGATGTACGTCGCCATCCCAGCTACGACGCCACTCTCCGGCTGGGTGAAGCCGTGGCCGGGGCGCTGTCCCACAGGGCGGCCGAAGCCGGTCAGCGGGCGGTGCGCGAGCTCACGCCCGTGGCCCGCGCGGTGGCAGCGGGACCGGAAGTTCAGGGGTGCGCTCTCAACGTGTCCTTCCTCGTCAACCGGAGCGACAGCGACGTCTTCCGAACGACGGCGCAGCGGTTTGCCGATGCCCACCGTGAACGCGTCGAGCTTCGCATTGCGGGGCCCCTGCCGTGCTACAGCTTCGTCGGCGCAGAGGGCACTCCCACGCCGACTGGAGCATGACATGGGACTCCTCACGGGACTGCTCACATTCCCTCTCGCACCGGTCCGCGGAGTGATCTGGGTAGCGGAGAAAGTCGATGAAGCTGCCGACCGCCAGTTGCATGACCCCGCCGTACTGCGCGCCCAACTGGTCGCGCTGAATCAGGAGCTCGAAGACGGAAACATCAGTCAAGAGGAGTTCGAGCGGGAAGAGGAGCGGCTGCTCGACCGACTCCATGAAGCGACCTGTGCGCGGAATGAACGAAGGTGACTAACCCATGGACGAGCAAACCAAGTTGGCCCTCGCCGTGTCAATCGTGGGCGGCTACGTGCTGGGCCGCACCAAGAAAGGCCGACTGGCCCTCACCGTGGCAACGTATGTCGCTGGCAGGCGATTCGGGCTCGAACCGCGTCAGCTCGCCGCTGAAGGGATGCGCAGGCTGGGTGAGATCCCACAATTCGCCGAGCTGCAGGAGCAATTGAAGGGGGAAGTCCTCGACGCCGGCCGCAAGGCGGTGACAGCTACAGCGAACCGAGGAATGAGCTCGCTGGCTGACGCCATCAGTGACCGTACAGCGCGCCTCAGTGAGAGAGAGGAAGAGGAAGAGTACGAGGAGGAGCCGGAGGAGGAGTACGAGGAGGAGGAAGAGCCGGAAGAGGAAGAGGAGGAGCCGGAGGAGGAAGAGGAGGAGCCGGAGGAGGAGTACGAGGAAGAGGGAGAACCGGAAGAGGAGGAAGAAGAGGAGGAAGAGGAGGAAGAGCCGGAGGAGGAGTACGAGGAAGAGGAAGAGCCGGAGGAGGAGGAAGAGGAGGAGGAAGAGCCGGAGGAGGAGTACGAGGAAGAGGGAGAACCGGAAGAGGAAGAGGAAGAGGAACCGGAAGAGGAAGAGGAACCGGAAGAGGAAGAACAGGAAGAGGAGGAGCCGGAGGAGGTAAGTCCGCGACGGCGCCGCAGTGCGCAGAGGCCCCGAGGGCGTTCCACGAGGGCCGCAGCCAGGAAGAGGGCCCCGGCGAAGAAAGCCGCGGCGAAGAAGACGGCCCCGGCCAAGAAGGCTACGCCCGCCAAGAAAGCCGCAGCAAAGAAGACCGCCCCGGCCAAGAAGGCTACGCCCGCCAAGAAGAGCGCGGCGAAGAAGACGGCCCCGGCCAAGAAAACCGCGGCGAAGAAGACCGCCCCGGCGAAGAAGACGGCCCCGGCGAAGAAGACGGCCCCGGCGAAGAAAGCCGCGGCGAGGAAGAGGGCCCCGGCGAAGAAAGCCGCGGCGAGGAAGAGGGCCCCGGCGAAGAAAGCCGCGGCGAAGAAGACGGCCCCGGCCAAGAAGACCGCGGCGAAGAAGACCGCAGCCAAGAAGAGCGCGGCGAAGAAGACCGCCCCGGCCAAGAAGAGCGCGGCGAAGAAGTCCGCCCCGGCCAAGAAGAGCGCGGCGAAGAAGACGACGTCATCCCAGCGCGGCGCCAAGAAGACAACCAACCGCGCCGATCGCCGGAGGTAGCCAGCCATGGCCAGGACGCAAAGGAACGAGCCCGAGGCAGAAGAATCAGGTGTCGACCGTCTCCGCGAGGAGATGTCGAACTTCCTCAACACGCAGGTGGGACGACTCGCCGAGAAGGCAGGTGAAAAGCTCACTGGCGTCACGGACCGGCTTACCGATGTCGCCGAGAACGGCGGGTCCCTCCTGCCTGCGCTCGGCTCCATCATGCAGGGAGAGTCGCCGCTGAAGGCCTTTTTCACCCAGAAGGCAAAGAGCGTCAAGGACAACGTCGTGGACAAAGCCAAAGACGCCCTGGGTGGAGGCAAGAAGAAGGGCAAGGGCAGCGGCGGCAAGTCCATGAACATCATCGAAGTCCTCGATGTGGGAGTGCCCTTGCGTACGGCCTACGACTACTGGACGCAGTACGACCAGTTCAGCAGTTTCACCAAGGGGGTCCGGGACGTCTCGATGAGCGACGAGATGACCAGTGACTGGAAGGTCAAGGTCGGGCCTTCCTCGCGGAGCTTCAAAGCGACCGTGCAGGAGCAGATTCCCGACGACCGCATCGTATGGACCTCCGAGGGACCCAAGGGCACCACTCGCGGTGCCGTCAGTTTCCATGAGCTGGCGCCGACTCTGACCCGCATCGTCCTGGTCGTGGAGTACTACCCGTCCGGGTTCTTTGAGAAGACCGGCAACCTGTGGCGCGCGCAGGGTCGCCGAATGCGACTGGACTTCAAACATTTCCAGCGGTACGTCACCCTCACCGATGAGGAGCCCGAAGGCTGGCGCGGCGAAATCCGTGACGCCGAGGTCGTCGTGTCCCATGAAGAGGCCATGGAGGAGGAAGAAGCAGCTGATGACGAGGCCGAGGACACGGAGGACGACTACGAGGACGGTGACGGAGAGGGCGAAGAGGAGGACGAGGAGGAGGGCGAGGAGGAAGAGGAGGACGAGGACGGTGAGTGGGAGGACGAAGAGGAACCCGCTGATGAGGAGAGAGAGGACTGAGGCGCCCACGTGACCGACGTCGACTTCAGACAAGGCTCCCACCCCGTTCCCGGGCCCCAGAATTCCAACCTCGCCGACATTCTTGAACGCGTCCTCGACAAGGGGATCGTTATCGCCGGCGACATCAAGATCGACCTTCTCGACATCGAGCTCCTGACCATCCGGCTCCGTCTTTTCGTGGCATCTGTGGACACCGCGAAGAAGGCCGGCATCGACTGGTGGGAGACCGACCCGGCACTGAGTTCCCGAGCGTCCCGCAGTGCCTTGCAGGACGAGAATCACCGGCTGCGTGAGCGCCTGGAGGCGCTCGAATCGAAGGTGGACGACACTTCGTCCCTGCAACGGACCAAGGAGAAACGAGGCACATGAAGGAGCAGGACCCCGACTCCGCCGATGCCGTCGCGACCTACGTCTTCGCTGTCTGCCGGACCCTGGAGGCGGCCACGGTGACAGGGCTGCCCGGCCTGACGGACGATGCGCCCGTGCGACACCTGCCGTTCGGGACGCTCACCGCAGTCGTCCAGCACGTGCCCGCTGCCGACTTCATCGACGAGGCCTGGCAGGAACGCCTCTCGGACCGCGATGCACTCGAGCGCTGTGCACGCGCTCACCACGAAGTGGTTTCGGTCGTTGCCGCAGGTGGCCCCACGATTCCCCTTCCGCTGGCGACTCTGTACCTCAGCGATGAGAGCGCACGGAAGAAGCTGCAGAGTGAGGCCGACCGTTTCCACGCTGTTCTGAAGCGCATCGAGAATCACGCCGAATGGGGAGTGAAGGTGTACGCCCCCAGCGCCCCGCCGGACACCGCCCGCCACACCACCCCGCCCGCTGTGTCCGCCTCTCCGGCCGCGGGTGCCGGACTTGCCTATCTGGATCGCAAACGAGGTATTCAGCAACGGCGTGAACGCCATCAGCAAGAGACGTTGCGCATCGCGGACGAAGTGGATTGCGAACTCCAGTCCCTGGCAACCGCGTTCCGCAGGCTGCGGACACATGGCCAGGAGCCGGCGGGCAATCGGCGGATTCAGATTCTCAACGCCACGTATCTGGTGGCTGAGCAACGCGTTCATGAGCTCCGCCGGCTTGCAGAGACGTTGCGGCAGCGGACCGGAGCAGAGATCGAGGTTTCAGGGCCCTGGGTGCCGTACTCCTTCGTCGGGGAGGTGTAAGCGATGACGCACGAGGTGGTGCCCTGGGATGCTCCGGGGCCCTTGTCGGGCCCCATTGGAGTCCCGCTCGTCGATCTCCTGGACCGCGTTCTGGGCACTGGCGTCGTCATCAGCGGTGACTTGGTCATCGCGATCGCCGAGGTTCCACTGGTGCGGCTGTCCCTGCACGCTCTGCTTTCGTCCGTCAATGAGCGAGTTCCCGCACCCTGGGCGGACGGAGGCCCTCTATGACGACCAGCCGGCTCGATGTGGACCGGGACCAGATGGGGCGCGACCTGGTCACGCTTGTTCTGACTGTGGTGGAGCTCCTCAGGCAGCTGATGGAGCGTCAGGCAATCCGGCGGGTTGGACTGGGCGACCTCACTGATGGGCAGGTCGAGGAGATCGGTACGACACTCATGCTGCTCGAGCAACGCATGACCGAACTCTGTGACCAGCACGGGCTGCGGCAGGAGGACCTCAACCTCGACCTCGGACCACTCGGAACCCTGCTTCCGCGCAGCTGAATCCGGAACCGAGCCGCAGGTGGCAGTGCTCGGGTCCGTTCTCGAAGGCTTCGAGATGGTGACACCGTGCGCCTGCCCCAGTACGGCGCGGTGTCGGCTGGGCGCCATGCCCGGTCACCTTCCGACCAGGCGCCGGGTTGGTGCCCGGCACCGGGTTCAGGACGTCGTTTTGTGGTTACCCGCACGGTATGGCACCGATGTGGCAGCGCAAGCGGGACGGCGGGCACCGTCAGGCAGGCCGTGGGACGGATTCGGGGCCGGACGGCGGCCGGATCGGGCCGGCTCCGCAGGTGGAGCGGGACGCTCCGGACGCGCCGACAGCGATGGAGAAGAAGTCGTGGAGGGCGGTGCTGAAACGGACGGTGGCGGAGTTCAAGGATGACGAGCTCGCCGACCGTGCAGCGGCACTGACCTATTACGGCGTGCTGGCACTCTTCCCCGCACTGCTGGTCCTGGTCTCGCTGCTCGGCATCGCGAGTGAGTCGGTGACCGAAAGGGTCCTGGACAACATCAAGCGGCTGACTCCCGGCTCGGCGCGCGAAATCATCTCGAACGCAATCGAGCAGCTCCAGGGCAGCAGTGGCACCGGATCGTTGCTGGCGATTGTCGGTCTGCTGGTTGCCCTGTGGTCTGCGTCGGGGTACGTGGCGGCGTTCATCCGCACGTCGAATGCCGTCTACGACGTGCCCGAGGGCCGCCCGGTCTGGAAGGTGCTGCCGGTGCGGCTGGGCCTCACGCTGGTACTGATGATCCTTGCCTGCGTCAGCGCGTTCATCGTGGTGTTCACCGGTGGTCTGGCCCGGCAGGCCGGTACCGCGCTGGGGATCGGGGACACGGCGCTGACGGTGTGGTCGATCGCCAAGTGGCCGGTCCTGGTGGTGCTGGTCACCATCATGATCGCGATCCTGTACTGGGCGGCGCCGAACGCGAAAGGACGCGGATTCAAGTGGATCAGCCCGGGGAGTTTTCTGGCCCTGGTGATCTGGATGATCGCCTCTGCGGGCTTTGCGTTCTACGTCGGGAACTTTGCCTCCTACAACAAGACGTACGGCACCCTGGCCGGCGTGATCATCTTCCTGGTCTGGCTGTGGATCACAAATCTGGCGATCCTGCTGGGCCTGGAATTCGACGCGGAAATGGTCCGCGAACGCGCGATCATCGGCGGCCACCCCGAGAAGGAAGAGCCCTACGTGGAGCCGCGTGACACCCGCACGTGGACCGAGGAGGAACACAAGGAGATGGGCGACCGCTGACCCGCCCACGTCCGGAAAATCGCGAACGGTCTCAAGCGGGGCGTTGCGTCCGGCGACGCGAAAGGGGTGATCATGCCTCCATGGCTGCCTCGGCCGGGGCGGCGGACAGCCGAATGGGCGGGCCGGGCTCGGGTACTCGCGAGGAGATCAAGCCGTGCACGAACCGAACGGAAGGTCACCATGAACAGGTCAGTGGACCAACCGCCGCGCCAGGCCTCCGAGGAATCGGTGAGCGAACTGGTCAAGCAGGCATCGGAGCAGGTCTCCCGGCTGATGCGGCAGGAGCTGCGACTTGCGCAGGCGGAGATGCAGCAAAAGGGCAAACGGTTCCGGAACGGTGGCGGCCTGTTCGGCGGAGCCGGCGTGATCGGTTTCATCGCCCTGCAGGCCCTCGCGGCCACCGCGATCGTGGCTCTGGACCTGATCTGGCCCCTGTGGGTTTCGGCGCTGACCGTGGCCGCCGTCCTCCTTGTCGTGGCCGGCGTGCTCGCTGCCGTGGGCAAGAAGCAGATCAGGCAGGCCACCCCGCCCACCCCCGAGCAAGCCATCGAGGACGTCAAGGAAGACGTCGCAGAGATCAAGGAGAGGGCACACCGATGACGGACAAGTCCCGGAAGAAGGACGCCACACCCACCCCTGAAGAACTGCGGGAGCAGGCCCAGGGCACCCGAGAGGAACTCGGTCAGACCGTCGAGGCGCTGGCCGCCAAGGCCGACATCAAGGCCCAGGCGCAGCAGAAGGCGGCGAAGGTCAAGAGCCAGGTGCAGGACAAGGGCGCGCACGCTCTCCACGCGGCGCAGGACAAGAGCACCCATGCCCTCCACGCTGCGCAGGACAAGGGCACGCACGCTCTCCACGTGGCGCAGGACAAGAGCGCCCATGCCCTCCATTTCGCACAGGACAAGAGTGCCCACGCCCTCCACGTCGCGCAGGACAAGACTCCGGAGCCGGTACGTGAAAAGGCCGCGCACGCCAAGCAGCAGCTGACCGAGACTGCCCACATCGTCGGCGAGAAGATCCAGGACAACACCCCGGAGCCGGTGCGCGACAAGGTGGGGCGGACGGCGCAGCTCGCGCGCGGGAACCGCACACTGCTCATTGCCGGTGCGGCCGCCCTGGCCGTCATCATCCTCGCCCGCCGTAGGAGGAAGAGCTGATGAAAGCGTCCAAGGTTGCCTACAAACCGGTCGGCCTGGCGCTGGGCGTCGTGAGCGGTGCTCTCGCCGGGGTGGCCTTCAAGCAGGTGTGGAAGGCCACCGGCCACGACCAGGACGCTCCTCATGCCACCGACCAAGATCGCGGCTGGCGGGAAGTCCTGATCGCCGCCATCCTGCAAGGTGCGATCTTCGCCGCGGTCAAGGCGGCGGTCGACCGCGGCGGCGCGAGCGCGGTGCACCGTCTGACCGGAACCTGGCCCGGCTGACTGCGACCGCACCGGATCCTCTGAAGGCCGCCGCGTCCACAGGGTGTCCAACGCGCCGCAGTCCGCAGGGGCGGGGCAGTGTAGTCGACTGTCCACCGTGGGGATGTATCTGTGCCGCCACCCTCTCGCTGACGGTTATCGGGGGGATACGCTACGTCAAGAGCGGGATGGAAGACGTGCATGCCTGCCGTGCCAGGAGGGGAACGGGTGGTCACGGATTGGTCGGACGCGCAGCGAGCCGTAGGACCAGCGCCGGACGAGGAGCAGCGCGAGCGGGACATACGGATCGTGCCGAGAACCCTTGAGCGAGATGCCGAGCTGGTCATTGTCAACGCGGCGTTGGACGCGGTGAGCGGCCGGTCGGCGACGGGTGCGGTGATCCCCTCGGCGCGCCGCGGTGGATTACTGGCCTTCACAGGACCGGCCGGAGCGGGCAAGACGACCCTCTTGGAGGAGGTGCGCCGTCTTGCGCCCGAGCGGGAGTGCACAGGTCTCTTCGCCAAGGGCGGCGAGCAGGAACGGAGTCTGGCCTTCCATGTGGTGCGGCAATTGCTCCAGCCGCTGCTTGCCTCGTACTCCGAGAGCGAGCGCCGGGAGATGCTGGGCGACTGGTACGGCATCGTTGGCCCTTGTGTCGGCCTAAGTCCCGCCGCGGAGGGAGTGGTGCCGGATCCGCAAGGTGTGCGGGACGGTCTGGACTGGGTGGTCACTCATGTGTCGGTACGGCGCGGCCCGTTGGTCCTGGTCGTCGACGACGCGCACTGGGCGGACGCGGAGTCCCTGGCCTGGCTGACCTCCTTTGCCGCACGGGTCGAGGAACTGCCCGTGCTCCTGGTCATCGCGTACCGCCCCGAGGAAATGCCCGACGAGGTCACGGCGTTCGGCGACATGGTCGAGCGGAACCGGGTGAGCCCGCTGGACCTGGCGCCGTTGACGCCGGCCGCGGTAGCGCGTCTGATGCGCGACGCGCTGGGCATGCAGGTCGACGACGACTTCTGCCGTGAGGCCTGGCTGGTCACCGGCGGCAATCCCTTCGAGACGGTCGAGCTGGCGGCGAAGGTACGCGACCGTCAGCTGGCCCCCGGGATGGAGAACGCCTGCGCTCTGCGGGACCTCGCGGCCGAGACCAAGGGCGGCGGCCTGGTGGACCGGCTCGAGCAGCTGGGCTCGGCCGCGGTGCGACTGGCCTGGGCTGTGGCCGTCCTCGGCTCGGAGGCGACCTTCGGCATGGCCGCGTCCCTGGCTGCGCTGGGACCGGCCGAGGCCGCCGACGCGACGGATATGCTGCGGACCGAGCGCATTCTGACGTACGGCATGAAGCCGGAATTCGTCCATCCGTTGATCGCGACGGCGGTCTACCGGGCCATTCCTTCCGCGATGCGGGTGGCATTGCATGGGAAGACCGCCTGGGAGCTCGTCGAGGCGGGCAAGGGTCCGGCCGTGGCGGCTCGGCATCTGTTGGAGACGCAGCCGGAGGGTGACGTCTGGGTGGCGGAGCAACTGCGCGACGCGGCCCGGGAGTACGTGCGCCGCGGCGCTCCCGACGCTGCCCGGCGCTGTCTGAGCCGTGCTCTGCGGGAGCCTCCGCCCACGGGACTGCGGGCCGTGGTGCTGCATGAACTCGGTTCCCCGGCGCTGCTGCACGATCCGGCGGTGACGGTAAATCATTTGCGGGCTGCCCTGGAGGAACCGCACCTGCCGCCGGAGCTGCGGCAGAGCATCGTGATCCGTCTCGGGCGGGCGCTGTCGCACTGCGACCGGCTCACCGAGGCGGCCGATGTGGCGATGGCGGAATTCCGTAGCGCCGCGGACTCGCGAGTGCGCCTCCGCATGCTCATGGAGCACTTCATGATGTCGGCGTTCACCTCCGACGACCGGGAAGCCCCGGTCCTGTCGCGCCGGCTCAGCCACCTCACACAGCGGCTGTCCGGCCAGAGCCAGACCGAGCGCTACCTCTACGGGCTGCGCGCATGGGATGCGATGGTGCGCGGCGAACCGGCGGCGACCGCGTTGGAGTTCGCGGAGCGGGCGCTGGGATCCGCCGGGATGAGCTGGACGGACGAGCAGTGGGGCTTCGAAGTCCCGTCGCTGGTGGCCCTCACCTTCCTGTACTGCGACCGCCCCGACCGGGCCGAGGAGCTGTACGCGGGAGCCATCGCGGAGTACGAGCAGCAGGGCTGGCGCGGGGTGCATCTCTCGCTCGGCTACAGCCTGCTCGGTTACATCCGGCTGTGGAAGGGCCAGCTCACCGACGCGGAAGACTTCGTACGTGCCGGGCTGCAGCTCGCCGACCGCCTGGGGCCCGCGGGCATTCATGCGCAGTGGTACGCGATGGCCAGCCTGATCGAAATCCTGATGGCCCGCGGAGAGGCCGCGGCTGCCCAGGAGCTGGCGGTGCGCCGCCGGTTCGGCAAGCCGTTCCCGTCGGCTGTGACGCTTCCCGACGCCGAAACCGTCCACGGCGAACTGCTGTTGGGCCGGGGCATGGACAAGGAGGCCGCTGAAGAGCTGGCCGCAGTGGGCCACCGCCTCGACCTGCGCGGGATGCGCAATCCGGCCTGGTGCCCGTGGCTGCCCCAGCTGGCGCTGGCCACCTGCACGACGGATGCTGAGCGGGCGCTGGACCTGGCACGGGAGGCACTGCGCCGCGCCGAGCGCTTCGGTACGGCAACGGCAGTGGGGAAGGCGCTGTGTGTGCTTGCCCGGGTGACGGAGGGGCCCGGGGGAATCGCTCTGCTGCAGCGTGCCGTCACTACGCTGGAGTCGTCGCCGTCGTCGTACGAACTCGCGGGTGCTCTGGTCGAACTCGGCACCGCTCTGCGCCGCGCCGGACTTCTCTCACAAGCGGCCGAGCCCCTGCACCGTGGTGTGGATCTGGCCGGTCAGTGCGGGGCCGGGGGTGTTGCGGCACGGGCCCGTGACGAACTGGTCGCGGCGGGACTGAGGCCGCGCCGCTTGGAGGTGGCGCGGCAGGTTCCGCCTAGCAGATAACCATCCGGGTAGTCAACGGCGCACTGTAGCCCGCCCGTGCTGTGCCGTGCCCCATGTGGTGAGGCATGGTGCGCCCGGGGCGGCATCGTCGGTTTCTCCCGGCGCCGACAGGTGAAGCATCAAGGGCGAGAGAACGGGGAGCGCCTGGTCCCCGCCCTGGCTTGCTCGCTCTTGCTTCCTCGTCTCGCTCCCTCGGAGGGGGGCCATGCGCGCTGCTGTGGCAGGTGCGAAGGGCCACACCATGATGGCCCTCACCGATGCCGCGCCGGACCTGGTGGAGGTCCGGCGCGCGGTCGACTCCGTGCTTGTGGAGTTTCTGGCGGCGAAGAGCCGTTCGGCTCCTCCTCAACTCCCGGAACTCCTCGAGACGTTACGCCGATTCCTCTTCGCAGGCGGGAAGCGAATACGTCCGCTGATGTGTGTGTGCGGATGGTATGCCGCGGATGGTCACGGAGACCCGGAGCCAGTGCTGCGGGCGGCGGCGTCTCTGGAGCTGTTCCACACCTGCGCCCTCATTCACGACGACGTCATGGACGACAGTGACACCCGCAGAGGGCATCGAAGCGTCCACGCGTCCCTGGCCGACCGCCACCGGAGCCGCAATGGCCCCGGGGACGCGGACCGGTTCGGCACAAACGCAGCCATCCTGCTCGGTGACCTCGCACTCACCTGGTCCGACGAGTTGCTCCACACAGCCGGTCTCACGACTGCCCAACTGTGCGCGGCCCTTGCCGTGGTGGACGCCATGCGTAGCGAGATCATGTTCGGCCAGTATCTCGATCTGCTCGGGACCGGCAGGGCGCACGACAGTATTGCCCGCGCCCTGACCGTGAGCCGCTTCAAGACGGCGAAATACACCGTCGAGCGACCGCTGCATCTCGGTGGCGCCCTGGCCGGCTGCAGCGCCGCCGTGCGGGATGCCTGCACCGCCTACGCCCTTCCCATCGGAGAGGCATTCCAGCTCCGGGACGACCTGCTGGGGGGATTCGGCGATCCCGCGGCGACCGGCAAACCCAGCACCGACGACTTCCGCCACGGCAAGTGCACCGTTCTGATGGCCCTCGCCGTCGTACGGGCCACTCCTGCGCAACGCCGCCTTCTGCATGCTCTGGTGGGCCGTCCCGACCTGACCGAGGAGCAAGCCGATGCGGTACGGGCCGTTCTGGAAGCCACCGGCGCCCGTCTCGCGGTGGAGCGGATGATCGCCCGTCGCCATCGGCGAGCCATGAAAGCTCTGGATCGCGCCCCTTTCCCGGAGGCGGCCATCGAGACCCTGCGCCAACTCGCCCACGCCGCCTCCGTGAGGACGTCATGACCGAATTTTTCCTGCCCGAGCTGCCTCGGCTGCTTCCGGTTGCCTACCACCCCAAGGCAGCGCAGATCGAGTTCCGGTCGAACGGCTGGGTGCGCAGCCGCCTCGGCGCCTGCTTCGCGAGTGAGGAGGACCTGCTGCGCTACCTGCGCCAGCGGAACGGACTGTACGGGCCACTCACCGTGCCGTACGCCGATGAGCAGCGGGCGCTCGACGTCGCCGACTGGTACCAGTACGTCACCGTCATCGACAGCTTCGTCTCGGACCGTTCGGCGCTGGGAGCCGATGAGGCGAGTGCTCGCGATGTGTTCGCCGACATCATGGACGAATTCCACGGTGACGGCGGCGGGAGGGAGGATTTTCCCTACGGTGTGGCGGGCAAGGAGCTGTGGCGTCGTATCAGCCCTGGGCTCTCTCCGGGTCAGGTACGACGGTTCGCCGGTGCTCTCGAAGCGTTTCTGCGTGCGTGCGTCACCGAGATCCATTTCAAGCTGACGGAGAAGGTGCCGGACTACGAGACCTGCCTGACCGTGCGGCTGGACAGTTTCGGCTGCGACTTCATACGGCTGATGACCGAATACGCGGCGGCCGTCGACATGAGCGGACTCGACCGGCTGCTCACGGACGTGCACACGCACTGCATGCGGCAGATGATCATCGTCAACGACCTGCTCTCGTGGCGCAAGGAACACGCCCAGGGGGACAAGATGACGGTGGTTCGCGTCCTGATCGAGCGCGAGGGACTAGGCCTGCAGCAGTGTGTCGACCGGCTTCGTGAGCTGGTCGATCACCATGAGAGGGCCTACATCGTGGCTCGGGACCAGGTGCTGAACGGGCCACACGGAATGCGCGCGGACATCCGTGCCTATCTGAAGGGCCTGGACCACCTCATCGGTGGCAGCGCGGAATTCGAGTACCTCACGCCTCGCTACTTCGGCGACGGCTTCGTCTGGGACGGTTCCACCTCGGGGTGGATCAGCCTCACCGCTCCCGTCACCCGATTCCGGGCTCAGCCCAACACCAACGCACAGTCCAACCCCAGCACCGGTACCCGTACGGATGTGGAGAGCAGCAGGCCGCAGGCGGCGACACCATCCCTGACGAGGAGCTGAAGAGTGACAGAGACCGCACGCATACGGCTGTGCGCCGGCAACTCGATGACCGGCGTGGCCGCGCCGTTCAGAAAAGGCAGCGCCCCCGGCCGGCTCCCCGTTCTCGGCCATGCGATCCCCCTGCGGCGGCGTCCGCTGGAATTCCTGGTCGACCTGCCCGCGTACGGCGATCTTGTCGAGATCCGTCTCGGCCCCAAGCGCGCCCACCTGGCCTGCCACCCCGAACTCGTACGGCGGGTCCTGCTGGACCCGCGCACCTACGACAAGGGCGGCCCGCTGTTCGACAAGGTCCGACCGCTCGTGGGCAACGGCTTGTTCAGCTCGGCCTGGGCGGAACACCGATTACAGCGCCGACTGGTGCAGCCTGCCTTTCACCCCGGTCGGACGGCGTCGTACGTCGCCGTGATGTGCGAAGAGATAGACGCCGTGCTCGGTTCGTGGCAGGAAGGCCGTGCCATCGACCTCGGCGCCACGCTGCATGCGCTGACGGTCCGGGTCACCACGCGAACCTTGTTCTCCACCACGGTCGGTGGTCGGGCCGTTGCCGACGTACAGCACTGCCTGCCGATCATCCTCCGAGGCATCTACCGGCGGATGACCGCGCCGGTGGGTCTCCTGGAGAGACTGCCCACCCCGGAGAACAGGCGATTCGAGCAGGCACGCAGGAGGCTGCGCGCCGTCATCGACGAGACGGTGCAGGGCTGCCGGCGCTCGGGGGCTGACAACGGGGACCTGCTGTCGACCCTGGTCGGTGCCCGGGACGAGGAGAGCGGTGAATGCTTCACCGATGACGACCTCCGTGACCAGGTCATGACCCTGCTGATCGCAGGTACCGAGACCACCGCGAGCGTCGTCGCATGGGCCTTCCACCTGCTGAGTCACCACCCCGAGGTCGAACGGCAGTTGCACGACGAAGCCGACCGCACCCTCGATGGCCGACTGCCCGTGTTCGCCGACCTGCCCGCCCTGGACTACACCCGACGCCTCATCACCGAAACCCTTCGCCTCTACCCGCCCGCCTGGCTGCTCAGCCGGATGGTCACCGTCGAGACGGAACTCGCCGGGGAAAGGCTGAAACCGGGCGAGACCGTCCTGTACAGCCCCTACGTCCTCGGTCGCAATCCTGATCTCTTCCCCGATCCCGATCGCTTCGACCCCGATCGCTGGCTACCCGAGCGAGCGGCATCAGTGCCGCGAGGCGCGATGGTGCCTTTCGGCGCCGGCAGCCGCAAATGCATCGGTGAGGCATTCGGCCTGGCAGAGGCGACCCTGGCGCTGGCCGCCATCAGTACGCGCTGGCAGCTCCGGCCCGTGCCCGGGACGACGATCCGCCCGAGGCCGGAAGCGGCTCTGGGCACCGGTCGACTCTGCATGCTGCCCCAACCGCGACGCTTCGGGAGAGGTCCGGGGCGCACGAATCCATGACGCCGGACCGCGGGAGCGCCACCAACTGCGGAGAAGCGAAGGCGTCCTGCAGAGCTCGCCCGGCGGTGGCTCAGTCGGGGAACGTGCGGCTGGTGATCGTGAACAGGGCGCCGTCGGGGTCGCACACGGTCGCTGCCCGGCCCTCGGGAGTGTCGCGCTGCCCGAGAACCATTCCTCCGTTGCGGCGTACCGCCTCGCTGGTGGCGGCCACATCAGCGACGGGGAAGTGGACGTGCCAGCGCGGCCGGATCATGGGGTCCGGTGCGGTTTCGACCGCGCCGGAGCTGAGGCGGGCCACGATGTGCCCCTCCTGGCGCAGTACGACTTCCTCCTTCTCGTACTCGACCTCGCAGCAGCCAGGGCGTTCGCATGCCCAGTCGAAGACCTGCCCGTAGAAGATCGCGGCATCGAACGCGTCCCGTGTCCGCAGACGCAGCCAGGCCGGCGCGTTCTTGCGCCAGCTCAGCCAGTCGGAGACGAGCTGTCCTTCCCAGATCCCGAAGACGGCGCCGTCCCGGTCCGCGGCCAGCGCACCACGGCCGACGGGAAAGGTCAGCGGGCCCACCGCGACCGTGGCGCAGCGTTCCAGTATCCGAGCCGCGGTCTCATCCGCGTCGGCGACCGCGAAATACGGCGTCCAGCCGGACGGCGCCCGCAGAGCGGGCTCGGGTGAGCCGAGGCCGGCAACCGGCATGTCATCGAGCATGGCGGTACTGAACTGGTCCCCGAGTTTGGCCCGCCGGAATCGCCATCCGAGTACCGCGCCGTAGAAGGCCTGCGCTTGTGACAGGTCGCGCGCCAGCAGGGTGATCCAGCAGGGCGCGCCGTACACATCGTGGCTCGACGTCGTGTCAGACGCCGCCGGTGTCGTTTCCTTGTCCATCACACTCAGCGTCCCGGTCCAATAGGGGCATACCGGCAGAATATCCCTGTCTCGCTTCGCTCACGCACGGCGTCGGGACGGTCACTCGTTGGGACCGGCGCCGCTGACACGTCACCTGGGGGGTAAGGAGGGTCGCGCTCGGCTGCCGGGTCGGCGGATCGCCGGGATGTCGACACCGGCCGCGGGCCCTCGGCCTCGGCCTGGAACAGAGACTGCCGAGCCGCGCGGCTGCGGGGTCGGGCCGGCTTCGTGCTCGACGTGCTCGACGGCTTCCGGTCAGGGGGCCGGGCGCACGCGAGATCCGGTCCAGTCGAGCAGGTCCGCCGCGCTCCAGGTATTGATCACTCGGTCCGCGGGCACCTCGCACTCCTCGGCCCGGGCGCAGCCGATGATCTGCCAGTCGAGCTGTCCCGGGGCGTGCGCGTCCGTGTCGACGGCGAACAAGGTTCCGGCGGCCACCGCTCGGCGCAGCAGGCGTTTGGGGGGATCCCGTCGCTCGGGCCGGCTGTTGATCTCCACGGCTGTGCCGTGGGCGGCGCAGGCCGCGAAGACCTCCTCCGCGTCGAACTGTGACTCGGGCCGCTTCTTGCCCGAGACGAGTCGGCCCGTGCAGTGGCCCAACACATCGGCCAAGGGGTTCTGAACCGCCTTGACCAGCCGCCGTGTCATTGCCGCCGACTCCATGCGCAGCTCCGAGTGGACCGAGACGACCACGAGATCCAGCTGATCCAGCAGCTCCGGCTCCTGGTCGAGGGAGCCGTCCGACAGGATGTCGCACTCGATGCCGGTCAGCAGCCGGAAGGGGAACCACTGCCTGTTGAGTTCCGCCACGATCTCCAACTGCTCGCGCAGCCGCTCGGCGGACAACCCACTCGCGACGGTCAGCCGCGGAGAGTGGTCGGTGAGAGCGGCCCACTCATGGCCCAGGGTGATCGCCGCCCGCCCCATCGCCTCGATGGGGCTGCCACCGTCCGACCAGTCCGAATGCAGATGGCAGTCGCCCCGCAGCAGGGAACGCAGCTGTGTCCCGCCCTCGGCAAGCGGCTTGGACGCCTCGTCCTCCAGCCGCTGAAGGTAGCGCGGTACCTCTTGGGCCAGCGCCTCCCGTACGACACCCGCCGTCTTCGGGCCGATGCCCTTGACGGCTTCAAGTGACCCCGCCTCCGCGCGTCGGCGGATTTCGGCATCGGGCATCTGAGCCAGGACGGCGGCTGCGGTGCGAAAGGCGCGGACCCGGTAGGTCTCGGCGAGGGAGCGCTCCAGCAGGAACGCGATCCGTTCCAGCGCCTCCACGGGGTTCATCTCGGCTCCTTCGTACCGTGACGGCGACCTCGGAGCCGGGAGCGCGGGGCACTACCCGCGTCCCTGGCGGTGGCCGGCCGCTCCTTCCACTGTCGCCCTTTCCGCAAGCGCGAGCACGCCGGGCGGCCGCACACGGCGGCCGGTGGCGTACTCGGCGCTCGCCGCCTCCTGCGGTGGCAGCAGCAGTTCTTCAAGGCGGAAGAGTGCCAGGACGATGCCCGGCATCGCCATCGGAAACGAGCAGGGCGACGAGCACGATGGCCCGTCCTTTCCTGGGAACTGTGCTCCGGGTTCCCCCTCCCATCCCGGCCAACCTCCTGACATATCAGGCATCGCACAACTCGGCACCCTTCCTCGCGAGTTGATGTTTGAAGTGGCTCAGACGTGCAACCCGCAGCAGGGAGGAGCCATGGCGAATACATCAGAGAACACCCCGAAATCAGAGAACTCACCGAAGAGGAACGGGAATGCGGCGGACAGGCCGGGCCCGATGGAGCTGCTGCGCCAGGCGCGTGCCCAGCTGACGGAACTCACCGGCATGGAGGTCGAATCGGTCTCGTCGTTCATCCAGGCCGAGGACGGCTGGTCGTTGGAGGTCGAGGTGCTCGAACTGGCCCGCGTCCCCGCGACGACAAGCCTCCTGGCGACGTACGAGGTGACCCTCGACGCCCAGGGCGAGCTGACCGGCTACCGACGCGTTCGCCGCTACGAGCGCGGCAGGGCCGACCCCAGATAGCGGGTACGCCGCGCACCCGACCGACAGCCGAGAACCGACAACCGAGAACCGACAGCCGAGAACCGACAACCGAGAAAGGAGGCTGGCACCGATGACCGTTGTGCCGGCACAGCAAAGCAGGGGTGGAGGCAGCAGTGGCCTCTACGACGTCCTGGAACTCGTACTCGACCGTGGGCTCGTCATTGACGCCTTCATACGGGTCTCCCTCGTAGGAATCGAGATCCTGAAGATCGATATCCGGATCGTGGTCGCCAGCGTCGACACGTATCTGCGCTTCGCGGAGGCGTGCAACCGGCTCGACCTCGAGGCCGGGCCGCGCAAGGACCCGGGTCTGCCCGACTTGGTCGGAGAGATCACGGAGTCCGGAGCGCGGGGCAAGTCCAAGGGCGTGCTGGAAGGCGCCGCGGAGAAGATCTCGGACTCGTTCCGGCAGGGCCGTGATGAGGAGAAGACCGAATCCAGGCCGCGCACGAGGCGCACGACGTCCCGCGCAAAGAAGGAGGAGTCGGAGTGAGTACGTACGTCTATGGCATCGCACGGAGTTCGCACCCGAGCCTCCCGGAGACGGCGACCGGGGTGGGCAACCCGCCGAGGCCCGTACGCGCCCTGAGGCAGGGCAAGCTGCTGGCTCTGGTCAGCGATGCGCCCGAAGACCTGAAGCCCAAGCGGCGCGATCTGCTGGCGCATCAGAACGTGCTGCGCGAGGCGGGCGAGGAAGGCACCGTACTGCCCCTGCGCTTCGGGGGCATCTCGCCGGACGACGAGACACTGACAGCCGTGCTCGCCGAACGTGAGGACCACTACCTCGACCGGCTTCAGGCACTGGACGGCAAGGCCGAGTACAACGTCAAGGCCACACACGACGAAGACGCTGTCCTGCACCGGGTACTCGCCGACGACCCCGGACTGCGGGCCATGGCTGAGGCCGGCCGAATCGCCGAGGGCGGTTCGCAGGAGCAGAAGGTACAGCTCGGCGAGCGCATCGCGGCCGCCGTGCAGCTGCGCGAGGCCCTGGACGCCGATCTGGTGCGGGCGACGCTCGAAGGACCGACCGAGGAAGTGAGCGCCGGACCGCAGAGCACCGGATGGCTGACGAACCTCTCCTTCCTCGTGATTCGCGAACGCGGTGCCGAATTCCTGAACGCCGTCGACGAGCTGCGTCTGCAACAGCCACACCTGGCACTGACCGTGACCGGGCCCCTTCCTCCGTACAGCTTCGTGGAGTGAGCGATGGGGCTGCTCGGAGAACTGTTGCTGCTGCCTGCCGCACCCCTGCGTGGCGCCGCCTGGGTGCTGCAGCAGGTCGTGGACGAGGCGGAACGGCAGTACTACGACCCGTCGGCCATACAGGGTGAACTCGCCCGTCTCGCAGAGCAGCTTGATGCGGGCGATATCGACGAGGCCGAATTCGACCGCCGTGAGGACGAACTCCTCGAGCGGCTGCAGATCATGCAGAACAGAGAGCAGAAACAATGAACAGCTTGAACAACCGGCTGGTGATGGGCCTCGCCGTGGGCGCCGGGTATGTGCTCGGGCGCACCAAAAAGGCGAAGCTGGCGTTCGCCATCGGCACGATGGTGGCCGGCAAGCGGCTGCAATTGAGCCCGAGAGCGCTCGGCGACCTCTTTTCCCAACAGCTGCAGAACAACCCGCAGTTCAAGGCGATCGGCGACCAGTTGCGGGAGGACCTGCGCGGGGTGGGCAAGGCGGCCACCGGAGCGCTGGTCAACCGGCAGCTCGAAGGAATGGCCGACCGGCTGCACGAGCGGACGTTGAGCGTTCAGGACCGAATCGACGGCGCCGACTCCGATGTGCATGGTGAGGCCGAGGCCGATCAGGACCTGGAGGAGGACGAGGAGGAGCGGGAGCCTCAGGGACGGGCCAAGGCGCAAGAGCAGACGAAGAAGACGGCGAAGAAGACGGCGAAGAAGACAGCGCCCGCACGCAGGAGCGCGGCCAAGAAGGCGGCCGGGACCGGCCGGCGCACCACAAAGCAGGCGGCTGCCAAGAAGGCAACCTCGAGGGGAGGCCGTAGCAGTGGCTGAGAAACAGAGCCTGCTGAGCGCAGACAACCCCGCTGCTCAGAGACTGAAAGAGGAGCTGCAGGGTTATCTGGCCGTGCAGGCCCAGCGGAAGCTGACTGCGGTCGGCCGCACCCTCGGCCGTACGACGGTCAAGCTCAATGACATCGCGGAGGGCCACAGCCCCGGCCTCGCCAAGCTGGCCCTGGAAGGCGGCCGCAAGGCCGCCCAGGGCAAGGGTCCGCTCCGCAGCGCAGTCGAACTGGGGGCCTCGCGGATCAAGGAGAATCTCACCCAGACCCTCAAGGGCTTCGGCGGAAAGCGCAAGAAGGCCAGGGGAGGGAGCAAGCCGGTCGTCATCATGGAGACCGTCGATGTCGGAGTCCCGGTACGCGAGGCCTACGACCAGTGGTCACTTTTCCAGGACTTCTCCACGTTCGCCAAGGGCGTCAAGAGCGTGAGCATCGCCGACGACGTCACATCGGACTGGCAGTTGAAGGTCTTCTGGTCGAGCCGTAGCTGGCAGGCCCACATCACCGAGCAGATACCGGACACCCGCATCCAGTGGACGTCACAGGGCGCCAAGGGAAGCGCGAACGGTGTCGTCACCTTCCATCCATTGGGCGAGAACCTGACCCGGGTGCTGCTTGTCCTGGAGTACTACCCCAAGGGGCTGTTCGAGAAGACGGGCAACATCTGGCGTGCGCAGGGCCGGCGCGCCCGGCTCGATCTGAAGAACTTCGCCCGCCATATTTCGCTGCGCGGTGAGGCGGAAGACGGATGGCGGGGCGAGATCCGGGACGGCGAGGTGGTGCGCCCCGACGACGAGGCCGTACCCGATGAGCAGGACGAGCAGGACGAGCCGGAGCTGTACGAGGACGAAGCGGAGGACGCAGCGGAGGAGGAACCGGAAGAGGAGTACGAATACGAGGCTGAGGCCGAGGACGAGGACCAGGGCGTGGCCGAGGAAGAAGACGAGGCCGTGTCCGCCCGGACCGGCAACGGCGGCCGCCGATGACCACGGCAAGCAGGCTCCCCGATCCCTATGGCGGTTCCGGCGGCGCGAATCTCGCCGACATCCTTGAGCGCGTGCTCGACAAGGGAATCGTGATCGCGGGCGACATCCGCATCAACCTCCTGGACATCGAGCTTCTGACGATCAAACTCCGCCTGATCGTCGCCTCCGTCGACAAGGCCAAGGAAATGGGAATCGACTGGTGGGAGGACGACCCCGGGCTCTCGTCCGGTGCCCGCCGCCGCGAACTGGCGGAGGAGAACGAGCGATTGCAGCGCCGTATCGCGGAACTCGAATCGTCCGATCGAACAGGTGAGGACCGCAAGGAGTCGGCATGAACGAGTTGCGCTATGTGTACGCCGTGACCCGTCCCTTCGACGGGCCGCTGGCCGAAGAGCTCCGCGGGGTGGCGGCCACGCGACCGTATGTACTGCACCACGACGACCTGGTCGCTGTCGTATCCGCGGTGCCCGCCGACGACTTCGACGAGATTCCGCTCCGCGCCCATCTCGAAGAGCTCGACTGGCTGACCGAGACCGCCCACGCCCACCAGGCCGTGGTCGCCGCGCTCACCTCGCTGAGCTGTCCGCTGCCGCTACGGCTCGCCACCGTCTGCCGGGACGACGGCGGTGTGCGACGACTGCTCGATGCGGACCACGACCGGTTCGTACGCACCCTGGACAGGCTCGACGGACGCGTCGAATGGGGTGTCAAGGTGTACGCGGAAGCGCCGGAACCCTCACGAGAGGCCTCCGCACCTGCTTCCGCACCTGCCGCCGGATCGACCGGCCGCGACTACCTCCGCAGGCGCCTTCAGGAGCGCCGCGCCGACGAAGGAATCTGGGAGCGTGCCGACGCGGTGTCGCGGCGACTGCACGAGGAACTGTCCCGTCATGCGGAGGCGGACAGGCTGCACCGCCCGCAGCAGGCACAGCTCTCCGGGGCCGCCGGACACAATGTCCTCAACGCCGCCTATCTCGTTCCGCGGGAGGAGAGCGCCGCATTCGTCGAGGGGTTGGACGAGCTGCGACCGCAAGAGCCGGGCATACGTGTGGAGTTGACCGGCCCGTGGGCCCCGTATTCCTTCACGGGCGAGGAGGGGGACCGATGACCGCGCCGGCGCCGACGGCCCATCGCGAGATCGCGCTGGTCGACCTGCTCGACAGACTGCTCGGGGGCGGTGTCGTGATCGCCGGCGACGTCACCCTGCGGATCGCCGACGTCGATCTCGTACGCATCGACCTCAGGGCGCTGGTCAGCTCGGTGAACGCCCAGGTCCCATCCCCCTGGGAGGAGCCCGTATGAGCGGCAAGCGCAGGGTCGAGCTGGATCCCGACACCGTCGAACGCGATCTGGCGAAACTGGTTCTGACAGTGGTGGAGCTCTTGCGCCAGCTCATGGAGCGGCAGGCATTGCGTCGCGTGGATGTGGGGGATCTGACGGAGGACCAGGAGGAGCGCATCGGGCTCACCCTGATGCTGCTCGAGGACCGGATGGACCTGCTGAGGGAGAAGTTCGGACTCGAGCCCGGAGATCTCAACATCGACCTGGGGCCGCTGGGGCCGCTGCTCCCCAGGTGACGAGAGCAGAGGCCGGTGCAGTGCCGTGCCTTCCGGACGGCGACAGTTGCCAATGCCCTTCCGGCAGGCCGGGCACCGGGTGGCTCGACGCCGACGACACCATCAGCGCGACGGCCGTCGCCGACGACGTCGTGGAGGGGCAAGCCCGCTCCCGATCCGGTGGAGCACGCCCTGGAACTGGCTGGGGTGCCTGCCGAGCGCGCGGGTGTTCGTCGGCGACTCACGGTGGGACATGGAGGCCGCGACCAGCGCTTCCGCCCACCTTCGACAGTGCGGGCTCGCACCGCCGGGCCGGGCCGAACGAGACCGGACTGAGTTCTGACCTGGGGCGATCGCCGAGAGTAGTCACACGAATGGCGGTGGTCGCCGCTGCGGGTAACACTGGCCCGGACCGCTGGGTGCGCACCCGCTGGTGCTTTCACTCAAGGAGGGCACTGATGTTGTTGCCTGACCTCGCTGTCATCGCCGGACTGATGGCCCGCTACCGGGCACATGAGCACCGTTTCCTGGCCGCCCCCCACGACGGTGAAGCGCGCATGCGCTTCGAGGACACCGCCTACACCCTGTGTGTGCTGATGGGTGAGCGCACGGCCAGAGAAGCCGTCGTCGCCGCGGAACGCTATGTCGCGCGAGGCCGGCGGAAGCACGGGCCCGCGGAGGAAGGGGCAGCGCCGCGGAGGCGCGCACCGCGCTAGCGGGCCATACAGCTGGATTTCGTCTGGCCTGCTCGAGCGCGGGAAGAACCAAGGGGTGCCTGATCTTCTTAGTTCAGTAAGAGCGCCGATTGCCGAGCTCGTCAGCAAGCGCAGGGAAGTCGCCGTCGTCCAGACGTTGCGTTCGACGGCGGCCGCGACTCTCGCCTACGTCGCAGCCCTGTGGCTGACCAGCGAACCCGCTCCCCTCACCGCTCCCCTTACCGCGCTCCTCGTTGTCCAGGTCACCCTCTACTCCACTCTCACCACCGGCATCCGGCGAGTGAACTCCGTGATCGTCGGCGTTCTGATCGCCAGCGGCTTCAGCGCTCTCGTCGGCCTGACGTGGTGGAGCCTGGGCCTGATCATCCTGGCTTCCCTGGTGCTGGGCCGTGTGGTGCGCGTCGGTGAGTTCGTCCCGGAGGTCGCGATCAGCGCGATGCTCGTGCTCGGTGTGAGCCGGGTCGCGTACACCGCATGGGACCGTGTGCTGGAGACACTGATCGGTGCGGGGGTTGGCCTCCTCTTCAACGTTCTGCTCGTGCCTCCCGTCTGGGTGGGGCCGGCCGGTGAGTCCATCCAGGACCTGGCCCGGCGGATGCGCCGGCTGCTTCTGCGCATTGGGGAGGAGCTGACCAGCCCCACTCCTGTGGAGCGCGCCGCCGCCCGCCTCCATGAGGCACGACGCCTCGACCACGACATCGCGGAGGTCGACGCGGCGCTGCGCCAGGCGGAGGACAGCCTCCGGCTCAATCCGCGGGTCAAGGAAGGACTGCTGCGTCGAGTGGTGCTGCGTACCGGGCTCGATACCCTGGAGATCTGTGCGGTGGTTCTGCGGGTACTTGCCCGCACGATGACCGACCTCGCCAAGGAGCGCAGCGAGGAAGACCTGTTCCCTCCGGAGGAGGGGCTCGCCCTCGAGGAGCTGCTGTCCCACGTCGCCGACGCCATCGTCAGTTTCGCCGTCCTGGTGACCACGCAGGTGAGCGAGAGCGCTGACGCGGCGGAGTCCCGGCTGGCCGGTGAGCTCGCCGCGGCAGCCGCGGCCCGCGAGAGGGCGGCGGAGCTGCTGCTCGAGGGCGTCAAACGGCAACCGCGCGACTGGCAGCTCTACGGCGCGCTGCTCACGGAGATCGACCGGATCCTGGCAGAACTGGACATCGCCCATCGTTCCCGGCGCCTGATGGAGGAGCTGGACCGTGCCTCACGCGAGCAGCACGAACGACACCCGCAGCTCTTCGCCATACGCCGCTGGGCGCATGACAAGCGGTCGCGGCGCAGCACGTCTCGTTGACCGGGGTCCAGCACTTCGTGCATTTCCGGTTCTCCCTGCCTGTGTCAGGGAGTACGGATCGGGTACGTGCCCAGTCCCCACGAGCGAGGAGGAGAAATGCAGCGAGGCAGCGACCGCCTCAGCGTCCGCAAGGACGACGAGATGAAGCACGAATTGCAGGGACTGCTCCGTTCAGGACACCCCACCCGGGTAGAGGAATGGCACGACCCGGAGCCGGGTGCCGATGACGACCCGGAGATCGCGTCCGGCCCGGTGCCCGCGGTGGGGTCTGTGGGCGCCGATGACCAGTTGAGGGTTGAGCTGGCCCGTTACCTCGGCCGCGCCGCTTTCCCGGCGACGCGCCGGGACCTGGTGCACATCCTGAGTGAGCGGCACGCCCCGGACCGACTGATCGATCTGGTGAACGGACTGCCGGCGCAGGGGGCGTACGCCACCGCGCGGGAAGTCGTGAGCGCCGTGTCGCGGCCGTAAGGCTGCTGTCAGGGCACAGGGCCCGTCAGCATATTCCCTGCGTAGCGGGGAACGGAGGCGCCGGGCAGGGGGCACATCCGCTGCCGGCGCCTTCTGCTGCGGTGACCAGGCGCGCCGTGGGGCGGCCATGCGGGGAACGTCAGTCGAGGAAACGGCTGGTGACCGTGAACAGCGCGCCGTCGGCGTCGCAGAGCGTCGTCTCAGGTCCATGGGGTGTGGATTGCCGGACCACCACGAAGCCGCCGTTCTTGACGGCCGCCTCGGTGGTGGCGTCCACGTCCTTGACGGGGAAGTGGATGTGCCAGCGGGGCTGGATCATGGGATCCGGCACGGCTTCGGCCGCACCGGAGCTGAGGCGCGCGAGAACGTGTCCGTCGCAGTGCAGGACGACCTCTTCCTCCTCGTAGCTGACCTCGCAGCAGCCAGGGCGCCCGCACGCCCACTCGAGGACCTCGCCGTAGAAGATGGCGGCCTCGAATGCGTTCCGGGTCCGCAGCCTCAGCCAGGTGGGTGTGGTCCTGCGCCAGCTGTGCCAGTCGGGGATGAGTTCGCCTTCCCAGATGCCGAAAACGGCGCCGTCCCGGTCGGAGGCCAGGGCTCCGCGCCCCAGCGAGAAGGTGAGCGGACCGACCGCGACGGTGCCGCTGCGCTCCCGGATACGTGCCGCCGCCTCATCCGTATCCGTGACGGCGAAGTACGGGGTCCACGCGACGGGGACCTGCAGCTGAGGTGCCAGGGCTCCGATGCCTGCGACCAGTGCGCCCTCATGGAAGGCGACGCTGAACTGGTCACCCAGTTTGCCCTTGCGGAAGCGCCACCCCAGGACCGCGCCGTAGAAATCCTGGGCAGCCTTCAGGTCGCGGGCCATGAGACTGACCCAGCAGGGCGCGCCGAACACGGCGGCGCTCGAGGTTGCAGCTGCGGACTTGGCCGCTTTCGTTTCCTTGTCCATCACACTCGGTGTCCCGGTCGAATGGTTCTCGGCGCGTCACGCGGAGTAAAGGGAATCGGTTGCGTACCTCATCCTGCCCCGGCGGCGGGGGACTCGCGAGCCGCGACGAACCCCTCCTCACGCTGCGCGCCGGAGTACCTCGAAACGCGACGGGCAGGTTTGGCGGTGTCCGGGCAGGGGACTCGACGAATCGGCCGAGCGGCCATGGGACGAATGGAAAAAAGCGGCTCCGGGCGCGGACGGCGGTCCCCGCCCGCAGTCCGCTGTTCCCCGTCCCCACGCCTGAGGGGCCCGGGCACGGCAGGTCCCGGTGCGGATTCGCCCGGGTCCCGGGTCCCACCGTCAAGGAGGAGTGACATGCGTACCGAACTACTGACGGAACTGGGCCAGCAGTTGCGCGTGGACGCCGTCCGCGCCGCCGACGCGGCAGGTTCCGGGCATCCGACGTCCTCCATGTCCGCCGCGGACCTGGCCGGTGTCCTGCTGGCCAACCATCTGCACTACGACTTCGACCGCCCGGAGCACCCCGGCAACGACCGGCTGATCTTCTCCAAGGGGCACGCGTCGCCGCTCCTGTACGCCCTCTACCGGGCGGCGGGCGTCGTCGACGACGAAGAGCTGCTCACCTTCCGGCGTCTCGACAGCCGCCTCGAAGGCCATCCGACGCCCCGGCTGCCCTGGGTGGACGTAGCCACCGGCTCTCTCGGGCAGGGGCTGCCGGTCGGCGTCGGCATGGCCCTGGCCGGCAAGAAACTCGACCAGATCCCCTACCGGGTGTGGGTGCTGTCGGGCGACAGCGAGATGGCCGAGGGGTCCGTGTGGGAGGCCGTCGAGCACGCGGCGTACGAGGGTCTCGACAATCTGACGCTGCTCATCGATGTGAATCGCCTGGGCCAGCGCGGGCCCACGCGCCACGAGTGGGACCTCGACGCGTACGCGCGGCGGCTCGAGGCCTTCGGCTGGCACACCATCGAGATCGACGGCCACGATGTCGCGGCCGTCGACGCGGCGCTGGCGGAGGCCCGCTCCACCTTCCGGCGGCCCACCGCGATCATCGCCCGCACCCACAAGGGGCGAGGTGTCTCCGCCGTCGAGGACCGGGAGGGCATGCACGGCAAACCGCTGCCCGACGCGGAGGAGGCCATCGAGGAACTGGGCGGGCCGCGCTTCATCCGGGTGGAGGTCCAGTCCCCTCCCGCGGCACGGGTGCTCGCCGGAGCCCGCGGCGTGCTTCTTCCGCCGCCGCGCTTCGACATCGGCGACTCGGTCGCCACCCGCACCGCGTACGGACAGGCGCTCGCCGCACTCGGCTCGGCGCGCGGCGACATCGTCGCGCTCGACGGGGAGGTCGGCGACTCGACGCGCACCGAATATTTCGGGAAGGCGCACCCGAGCCGCTACTTCGAGTGCTACATCGCCGAGCAGCAGCTCGTCGCGACGGCCGTGGGGATGCAGGCACGGGGATACGTCCCGTACGCCTCCACCTTCGCGGCGTTCCTGACCCGCGCCCATGACTTCATACGGATGGCAGCCGTCAGCCGCGCCTCGATCAATCTCGTCGGCTCGCACGCGGGGGTCGCGATCGGCCAGGACGGGCCGTCCCAGATGGGTCTCGAGGACCTGGCGATGTTCCGTGCCGTGCACGGCAGCACGGTGCTGTACCCGTGCGACGGCAATCAGACGGCCCGGCTCGTCGAGGGCATGGCCGATCTGCCGAATGTGAGCTATCTGCGTACCAGCAGGGGCGAGATGCCGGTCGTCTACGGTCCGGACGAGGAGTTTCCGGTGGGCGGCTCCAAGGTGCTGCGCACGGGGGAGCGGGACCGGCTCACCGTCGTCGCGGCCGGCGTGACGGTCCATGAGGCGCTCGCGGCGGCCGAGCTGCTGGAGAGGGAGAACATCGGTGTGCGCGTCATCGATCTCTACTCCGTCAAGCCCGTCGACACGGAGACCCTGTGGAACGCGGCCGACGAGACCGGCTTTCTGCTGACAGTGGAGGACCACCGCCCCGAGGGCGGCCTCGGCGACGCGGTGGCGGCAGTCTTCTCGGACGGCCGACCCGCACCGCGACTGGTACGGCTCGCTGTCCAGAACATGCCCGCCTCGGCCACGCCCGAGGAGCAACTGCACACGTCCGGAATAGACGCGGAGTCGATCGCGGCCGCCGTAAGGCTGCTGGTGGAAGAGGCGGTGGTGCGCTGAGTCGGCCGTGCCCGGAGGACGACTTCGAGCACGGGAGGCCACCCGCCCGGCCGGTGCAGGTCAGTAGTCGGTGTCCTTGCCGATGTACAACTCGGCGAAAGTGGCTGCGGCGGCCGGCGAGCCGAAGATCCGCCGCAGCCGGGCAGCGGCGGAGCCCGCACGGAAGGGGTCGCCCGACGATGCTCCGTGCAGCACCTCGGACAGCCACTGCGAGAACTCCTGGTACTGCCACACACGACGCAGGCAGGCTTCCGAGTAGCCGCTCACCCGCTGTCGTCGCCCTTGCCGAAGTACGCGACGAGCGCGTCACCGAGCAGCAGCGCATCGTGCAGCGCGAGGTTCATGCCTTTCGCGGCGATCGGCGCCGCGAGGTGGGCCGCGTCGCCCGCCAGATACAGCCGTCCGTATGCCATCGGCTCCACGACGTAGTTGTGCATGTCCAGCACCCGCTTCTCGATCAGCCGTCCCTCGGCCAGCGGCCGGGCCCCGTCCGCCGACAGCCGGTCGCGGAGCTCGGACCACACCCGCTCGTGCGGCCAGTTCTCCGGGTCGTCGCCGGGCGGGCACTCGAGGTAGTAGCGGGTTACCCGGGGGCTTCGGGCCATGTGGGCGGCGAAGCCGCGCGGATGGACGCCGAAGACGACGGAGTCACAGGACGGCGGCGCCTCTGCGAGGAGAGCCAGCCAGCCGACACCGTAGTCATTCCGGGCGACGGTGGTGTGTTCCGGCGGCATGCAGGCGCGGCTCACGCCGCGTGCACCGTCGCAGCCCGCGACGACATCGCAGTCGATGCTCCGGCGCTCGCCCGTCTCCGGGTCCGTATAGGAGACCGATGGCCGATCCGTGTCGATGGCGTGCAGTTCCACATCGCGTACGCCGAAGCGGGCGTCGCCGTCCGCGTCGTCCGCGTACTTGCGCACCAGATCTGTCACCAACAGCGGCTGTGGATAGACGAAGTGGCGGTGTCCCGACAGCTCGCCGTACCGAAACCTGTGACGCTCTCCCGCGAACCGGAACTCGCACTCGCTGTGCGCCTGTGCATGTACCAGCGAACGGTTGGCCAGCCCGCGCCGTTCGAGGGCCCGCACCGCCCACTCCTCGATGAAGCCCGCGCGGGGCCGCTGCTCGATGAACTCTCTGCTCTCGGTTTCCAGCAGTACGCAGTCGACGGAGGCGGCTCGCAGGATGTTGGCGACTGTGAGACCGGCGGGTCCCGCGCCCACGATGACGACGCGGGCGCGTTCTACCGGAGCAGAAGAGGAGGGGGAGGAGACGGCAGTCATCCGAGCATTATGGCGGTGTTCCGTCAAGCACATGTGCGCTCATCGCGGGCGGACCGACACCGGTGCCGACGGGGCGCGAACCAGCGCTCCTGGGCGGTGTCGCTGACACCGGAGTGGTGGGGTAGCCGGCCACAACCGGACCGAGATGGACACGTGGCCGGACCGTGATGCTCAAATTCCGCTCAGATGTAGTGACGGCGAGATGGTCGTGTCCCTATTGTCCTCCCCAACGAAAAGGACGGAGTAAAGAGCCGATGACGGGCACTTCGGTGGCCGGGGGCGCCGTCCTTGCTGCGGGCCGACCTGGCTTCGATCGGCGGGAAACCGCCAGTCAGGAGAGCGAGGAGTCGGCTCGGCGTCGCGTCGATGCCGGCATGGCTCTCGTTTCGATGCGTTCGTACAGCCTGCCGCGAACCGGATCGTGTTCGCGGCCGACGGCAGGATTGTCGAAGCGGCCGCGCCGGATGAGTTCCGCAACAACCCGCGCGGCGACTGGGCAAGGACCTCCTGTGAAGATCCTGCACTCCTGACGCGCGACTCCCTGCGGCGACGCCCCCAACGTCCCCAACCGCCCAATCTGCTCAATTCGTTGATATAAGGATGTTCCACCATGAAGCCCTGCACGTCCGCCGCAGCCGCGGCGATCGCTGTGCTTGCGGTCGCCCTCGGCGCAACCGCCTGTTCCGGGGACTCCGGCAGTTCCGCTGACACGGCCGCCGCCAGCTCCGGCGGCTGGGACCAGCCGAAGCTGCCCACGTACACGGTTGCCAAGGACGTCAAGATCGACTCCCCGACCCTGCGGAAGGCCCGGGCGGCCGGCAAGCTCGTCATCGGTGCCAAGAATGATCAGCCTTACCTCGGCTTCCAGGACGCGGACGGCAAGCGGTCCGGCTTCGATATCGAGATCGCCAAGATGGTCGCCGCCGACCTGGGGTTCTCGCCCGAGATGATCGAGTTCAAAACGGTCGACACCAAGAATCGCGAGGCCGCCATCTCCAGTGGCGCCGTCGACCTGTACATCGGCACGTACACGATCAACGACGAACGCAAGAAGCGAGTGGGATTCGCCGGCCCGTACTACACGGCGGGCGCCGACCTCCTGGTCCGCAAGAACGACAGAACGATCAGTGGGCCGTTCTCTCTGCAGGGCAAGACGGTCTGCTCGGTCAAGGGCTCGACCGCGCTCCGGGAGATCAAGAAGCCCGAATACAACACCACGACCGTCGAGACGTCCAAGTACAACGAGTGCGTTGTGAAACTGCTCGACGAAGAGGTCGATGCCGTCACCACGGACGACGCCATCCTCATGGGCTACGCCGCCCAGCGCCCGGACAAGCTGAGGGTCGTCGGCAGTCCGTTCACGGAGGAGCCCTACGGCGTCGGCATGAACAAGGATGACAAGGCGCTGCGTGAAGCGGTCTCGGACGCCATCGAGGCGCACGACAGCAACGGCGATCACGAGAAGGCATACGACGCGACGCTTGGTCTGTCCGGTTCCAAGTATGGAGGGGCGTCGACGGTCGAGCGCTACTGAGCTCACACTGCGGGCTTGGATCGTTCCTGGCGATGGCGCGACGTACGTGTGCATGCGATTACTGCATCACCAAGACCTTCTGCGCTTGAGATTGCTGGTGTTTGCGTATGCCGCTGTCGTTGACAGAGGCGCTGCAACTGACGGTGGCGGCGTTGATGCAAGCCACGGGGGACTCGCAGAGTGAGTTGGCCGGCTCTCTCGGTCTGACGCAGACCGGGTATCGCGTCGTCAGGCGGGCCGTACTGCCTGGACGCTGGACGACTGCGACAGGCTCGCCGCTCACTTCGGGCTTCCCGTACTGGACTTGCTGGCCGGTCCGACCCGGGCCTGCGAACTGGTGCCGGCCGACCGGCGCCGCGCCGCACGCGCGGGGCGCGGTGCGGAGGCTTCCGCGGTGCGACAGGTCGAGGGAGTGCGGCTGGGGCGGCCGGCGTTCTCGCACGACGAGGCCGGACGATGACCGATTCGAGTCCATCGACGCCCTGCCGGCCTCGGCCCGGCAGGAGGTGGAGCTGCCCCCCCGTCGAGGAGCGGCGCGCCCGGCGGGAGGGGCTGAGGCTGTCACGTACTCAGGTGGCCCGTGTGCTGGGCGTATGCCCGTCGACGGTCGGCGGCTGGGAGGCGGGCCGCGATCCCGGCGGTGAAGGCCGCTTGAACGCCCGCGGTGGTACCCGGGTCGAGCTGCACCCGCTCAACCAGTCCCAAGTTGCCCGCCCGCACCAGCGAGTGGTGGAGTACCGCACTTTCGACGTCCGGTGCTGGGACCGCATCGTCGAGGCCTGGGCAGCGAACGACGACCAAGCCTTGGACGACGCCTGGATCGACCAGATCGTCGACCTCGGATCCCAGTGAGGCCAGTACGAGTACGTCACCAACATCGGGTTCGCTGCCTGACAGTGCCGTCCCGCTGGGTTGAGGCGTCGGGGAACCGCACTTCCGCCCGCCACTGACCAGGTACTTTTGGGCGGTCGACCAGGGCTTTGCTTCGCACGGGACCCGAGCGAGGTCCGTGAAGGTGCCGCCGGGTAGCCGCGTCAAAATTTTCTGCTGATTCTCTGCTGAGTAGAACAGCCCTGGTTTCCGTATCTCACTGCGTTGTGCTGTGTTTCGCGCCCGAGAGGGCGCAGGCACGGCTGACCCGGCCGAGGGGCATGAAGTCCCCGGTGTGACGAAACCAAAGAGGGGCGAGCCTGTGAGGTACGGGCAGAGACACAAGCGGTCCAGATGGATCGGCATGACAGTCGCCGCGGTGGCAGCAATGGCTGTGGGAGGCGGAGCTCTCCTGATGACGGACAACAACGCCTCGGCCGCCCGGGAACCCGCGCGCCGGCAGTGGGCCGCGGCGGCTCCGATGACCATCAATTGTCCGGACGTCGCAGTCCGTCTGTCGCAAGTGCCGCAGCAGGCGCGGCCTACGGTGGACAACGAGCTGGCGCAGCTGGACACCCAGGTCGCGGATGCCTATGGGCAGCTCGCATCAGCCGGTGGGAAGGCTGACCAGAAGTGGGTGCGCACGCGAGTGCTGGACCCGTTGTCGTCCCAGCGCCGCCTCACACTGGACCGCATCGCCGCCGAGATCGACCGGGTGTCGAACCGTCCGGAGCAGCTGGAGTCGCTGGCATCCTGCACGGTCAAGCAGGATGCTGTGGCCCCCGCCTCGGCTTCGGCATCCGCGGCCGCCCCCGACGCCGCGGCTGTGAACCCTCCCGCCCCGGGCGCCTCCGCTCCGGCCGGCGGCAGTCCGGCGCAGACCGGTCCCCAAAGGTCGGACTTCGTGGACATCCGCAAGGTGCGCCCCAATGTCGCCACTCCCCGCCTGCAGCGCAACGCCTCCCGCGGTACGTTCCAGTCGCGCTGCGGGCGCAACGAGAACAAGCACTTCAACCCCGACAACGTCATCGTCGCTCCCGGTGTGAGCAACGGTGCCCACCACATGCACGACTATGTCGGGAACCTTGAGACCGACGCCTTCGCCACCAATGACGACCTCGCCGCCGCGGGCACGACGTGCACCAACGGTGACCGCTCCACCCACTACTGGCCGGTCCTGCGACTGCGCAACGGGAAGATCGAGGGCGACGCGGACCTCCCCGGTGGAGGAAAGGACGGCAATGTCGGACGCATTCTCCAGCCCGCTTCGGCGCAACTGACCTTCCGCGGCAGCCCCGTCAGCAAAGTCACCGCGATGCCCACGTTCCTGCGCATCATCACCGGTGATGCCAAGGCGTTCACCAACGGGACAGCCAACGCCAACGCCTCCTGGAGCTGCACCGGCTTCGAGAACCGGCAGCTGAAGGACAAGTACCCGCTGTGCCCGCGGGGCAGCAATGTGGTGCGTACGTTCAACTTCCAGAGCTGCTGGGACGGCAGTAACACCGACAGTGCGAACCACCGCACGCATGTGGCCTTCGCGGGCCCCAACGGCGCCTGCCCCAAGGGATTCCGGGCCATCCCCCAGCTGGTCCAGCGGATCACGTACAAGATCGCGCCCGGCTCGGTGTTCGCCGTCGACAGCTTCCCCGAGCAGTTGCACAAGCCGGTGACGGACCACGGTGACTTCATCAACGTGATGTCCTCGTCGCTGATGAGGAAGGCAGTGGGCTGCATCAACAGCGGCCGTAGGTGCGGCTGACGCCCGGACCCCGGCACGGCGGATGCCGTGCCGGGGCCACCATGGTGCGGGTGTCCTGCACGGCGCCCTGGCGTTCACACACGGGGGACCGGCAGTTGAGGGTCCGTGATTCCGCCGGGTGAGGCGAACCGGGCGGTGTCCCAGCCGGCACGTCGGGCTCCGGCCTGGTACGCGCTCTCGTAGAAGGCGAGCACGGCGGAACGAGGATCGCTCTCGGCGAGGGCGGAGTCGTAGGGGAGCACGGCCAGGTGGTTGTTATTGCGTGCAACCCAGTGTGCCGCAGCGGGCGTGAGCGGCTCCCCGGTCAGTTCCGCGGGCTCGGGGAAGGTGTAGGAGTAGAAGGCGGGCTCGGCGAAGGTATCGTCACCGAACCAGAACCCGAAGCTGATCAGCTCTCGGGAGTACGCCTCCCGTGTTACGGGATCGATCTTCGGCGGCTGGTCGATATGGCGCCCGGAGAACCGGCTGTGGGCGATGTCGAAGGTGTGCCAGAAGTGGTGTACCGGGCTGGCCTTTCCCGAAAAGCCGGCTGCGAACTCCTCCAGCACCAACGCCACTTGGCTCAGCACCTGCCAGTAGCGGTTGGCGAGTTCGGGATCGTAGGCCGCATGCTCTGTGTCCTCGGCGAACGGCCGATCGGCATCGGGCAGGTCGAACGGCCGGGGAATATTGATGCTCACCCGGACGCCCAGCGCGGCCAGAGCCTCAACGATGCCGCTGTGGAAAGACGCCACGGACTGGCCCACGAGCGGTACGGACATCGCTCTGCCGTCCAAGGTCGCCACGACCAGCTGATGGCCGACGAAGTCGAAGTCGATCGTGAAGACCGAATGACCGTCGGCCTCTCGCATCGGACGTGTGGTGATGCCGCGTCCGGTCAGATGGAAGGGAACGTTCCACCAGTGGTTGCGCCGGGCACTCGCGGCGAGACGGATCTTGCCGACGACCTGTGCGAACCTGTGCAGCGTTTCCTTGGTGTCCTGCCACTCCGCGAGCGGCATCTGCGGGAACAGCTCCATCGCGTTCCCCTTCCTGCCCCGCGCTCCTGTCGGCCGGGCAGTTCCATGATGACCACGCCCGACGCGTACGGCACTTCGCCCGGACCCGACCCGGCGGCTCGGCTGTCGCGGTGCCCTGCGGCCGCCGCAGGGAGCTAGGGACGTTCGAAGAGCTGCAGTACGCCGCCGATCGAGAAGCACGCGGCCCCCGTCATGGTTCCCCAGTTGGCGACGGCGACGTTGACCAGGTTTCCGGTACGCGGCTCCGTGAAGTCGGCCAGTGCCGAAACCAGGAACAGCGCCGAGCCGAGCTGGTTGACGGCGACGATCCACCAGCCGAGGCTCCGCAGGCGCAGGCCGGGACGGCCGTGGCTGACCTCGAGGAGCGCCAGATGCCCGGAAACGAGGAAGAGCAGGCATCCGACGACGTCGGGCGCCCAGATCAGCCGGTTCACCTGCTGGGCCGACAGCCCTTGGAGAAACGAGTCCAGCAGATTGATGCCGAACACCACCGTCCCGGCGAACAGCACAAAGGTGCTCAGCCAGTCGATCCGCATCGGCTCGTAGCTCCACCACCGCCAGCGGCGGGTGGCCAGGGCGCCGGCGCCGCCGGCCCGCCGAGGGGCGTTGATCGTCTGCAGGAGGGAGGCGTAGGCGCCGGTGTTGAAGAACAGGCCCCCCACGAAGTAGACGGTCGCGCTCTGGGTCGGATTGCCGGATCCGAACTGGGCGAGTGCGGCGCCGAGGACGAACAGTGCCCCACCGGCCGTGAACGCCGTCGCGGCCACGGCGTTGAGGGTCCGAAGCCGGTGCAGGGTCTCTTCGTCCGCGTACTGAGCGGTGGGCTCGGCGCCCTCGGGCCCGACCCTGAGCACGCCGCGTTTGCGTGCCGCGCGCGACTCCCATACCGCGATGCCGCCTCCGGCGAGGCGCCAGCTGAGGCGTGTGGTGAACGGTCCGGCGCCCTCGGCGCGCTCTTCAGTGTGGGCCACGTGCCGAGCCTAAGAGCGAGCACGGGCCCGGACGTGGACCGCCTTGCGCTCTCCTGCGGAGAAGGTGAGAACTGCAGCGGGAGACTGCTGGTGTCCGCAGCTCACGGGCGGTCAAGGTGCGCGCCGGTGCGCGTCAGGGGGCGTACGTGCGGCGTGCGCCCCCGGTCTTGGCTGGTCCGGGCGGTGGGGGAGTGAGACCCTTGGAGCGGGGTGTCTGCCGAGGGGACTCGGGAGGGCTGATGGGACGAGATGTCCCGGCGCTGGTGTTCACCCGCGAGGACCGCCGCCGGTACCGGATCAAGATGCAGGAGTGTCTCGACGCGTTCGCGCAGATGCTGGCCGAGTCACGATTCGAGTTCGAGCGGCCGCAGGTGGGTCTGGAGATCGAGCTGAATCTGGTGGACGAGCGCGCCGAACCGGCGATGCGCAACACCGACGTACTCCAGGCGATCGCGGATCCCGCCTGGGCGACGGAGCTGGGCCGGTTCAACCTCGAGATCAACATCCCGCCGCGGCGTCTGACGGCCGGTGGTCCCGATGCGTGGGAGAAGGAGATCCGGGATGCCCTCAACCATGCGGAGGAGCGGGCCGCGGCGGTCGGCGCGCACCTGATCATGGTGGGAGTCCTGCCGACGCTGCGGCAGGTGGATGTGAGTGAGGCGGCGCTGTCGGAGGATCCGCGGTACCGGCTGTTGAACGAGCAGGTGTTCGCGGCCCGGGGCGAGGATCTGCGGATCGATGTGGACGGGGTGGACCGGCTGCGGACGTACGCGGACACCATCACGCCCGAGGCGGCGTGCACGAGTATCCAGTTTCATCTGCAGGTCTCGCCGGACGAGTTCGCGGACTACTGGAACGCAGCGCAGGCGATCGCGGGGGTGCAGGTAGCGCTGGCCGCGAACTCGCCGTTCCTGTTCGGCAAGGAGCTCTGGCACGAGACACGTATCCCCCTCTTCGAGCAGGCCACCGACACCCGGCCGCAAGAGATCAAGGTGCAGGGGGTGAAACCCCGGGTGTGGTTCGGAGAGCGGTGGATCACCGGCGTCTTCGATCTCTTCGAAGAGAACGTGCACTACTTCCCGGCGCTGCTGCCCCTGTGTGACGAGCAGGATCCGATGGAGACGCTGGACGGCGGAGACACGCCCGAACTGGCCGAGCTCACTCTGCACAACGGCACGATCTACCGCTGGAACCGCCCGGTCTACGCCGTCGCCCACGACAAACCGCATTTGCGGGTGGAGAACCGGGTGCTCCCCGCCGGTCCGACGGTTGCCGATGCCCTCGCGAACGGAGCCTTCTACTACGGGCTGACGCGCGCCCTGGTCGATGAGGAACGGCCGGTCTGGTCGCGGATGTCGTTCGCGGCAGCGGAGGACAACTTGCACGCAGCGGCGCGGCAGGGGATCGACGCGCGCCTGTACTGGCCCGGGATGGGCGAGGTGCCGGCGTCCGAACTTGTGCTGAGGCGTCTTCTGCCGCTGGCGCACCGGGGGCTGGAGCAGTCGGGCATGGACGCGGCGTGGCGGGAACCGCTGCTGGGGATCATCGAACAGCGGTGCGTCACCGGCCGCAACGGCGCGGTGTGGCAGAAGGAGATGTTCCATCACATCCATGACTCCACCCATGTGGGGCGCCATGAAGCGCTGCGGCGTATGACACAGCAGTACATGGACTACATGCATCTCAACGCACCTGCCCATACCTGGCCGGTCGAGTGAACCGGTGAGGTCTCGCGGGCCGGCGGCACCGCGGTTGTACCCCCGTCCGACACCTGCGCGGTCGCGGACACACCGCTGACTGTGTCGGGTCGGATACGGTTTGTCACTGAATCCTGCATTTCGGGCACGGTGGCTTCACGGCGGAAAGGCGCACGCATGACCCCGATCCTGGCCGGTGCTGCGGTCGGCGTGCCCGCATACGGGTCGGCATGACGACACCGGATCCGCAACCGTCACCGGCTGCCCGCCGGCGGAGAGACGCCACCGCCGCCCGTGCCGGCGACATCGCGGCCGCACGGCTCAAGGAACGGATCTACGCGACCATCACCCTGACCGCTGTCGTGGTGACTCTTGCCGAGGCGGGCGAGCCCGACCACCTGGAAGCGGCGCTCACCGTGGCCGTGACAGCGCTCGGGGTCTGGCTGGCCACGCTGGTCGCCGACGAGCAGGCGCACCGTGCTGTGACCCGGCGCAGCGCGAACCGGGCAGAAATTCGGACAGGGTTGTATGTCTCCAGTCCGCTGCTGCTGAGCGCCGTGGGGCCACTGGCGCTGATCGGCATGTCGGCGCTGGGCGCGATGGGTCTGGGCACGGCGCTGCTGACCGGTGCCGGGGTGGAGGTGGCGACCCTGTTCTTCTGGGGCTGGCGTACCGGCCTGCGGATGGGCAACGGGCCGCTGAGCGCGCTCACGTCAGGCCTATTGGACACCGCGATCGGCGTGGGTGTCGTGGGCGTGAAGTTCCTAGCCGGTCACTGAACGTGCCGTTGTCCATCCTCGGGAACACCGGCCCCCCGGACAGCAGAGGGCTCCGACCAGTTGCCCGTCGGAGCCCTCTGCGCTATCCGGTCCCGGTCACATCTGCGCCGCTGCTCCGAGCTGTGCCGAAGCCGTTTCCAGCGGGGTGAGAACGGGGGGAGGGACGATCGCGGGGGCGGTGTGACAGGTGAACCCGAGGCGCGTGAGGGCCCTGGTCACTTCGCCGGCGGTGAAATCGCGGCGATCCTGTCCGGTGATCACTTCGCCCACCTGCTTGACGGGGAAGATGCGGCGGCCGATGGTCACGGACTCACCCGTGACGGGTTCGGGCTTGATGCCCTTCATCGACTGCTGCACATCATTCTTGACCAGGTCGAAGGGGAAGCGGGCGATGACGCAGCGCATAGTGCCTCAACAGGGTTGGAGGGATGGGCGGAGACGGAATTCAGGCCAGGGGAGATCAGTGGGTGAGGGCGAGGACACCGAGGATGTACCCGTCCTCGTCGACCACAGGTGAGGCACCGAGTTCGCGGGCCCGCATGGCGTATTCCGCTTCGGGCAGCGACATCTCGGACAAGGTGAACGGTCCCCGGTCGTGGACGATGTCACGCAACCGCGTGTCCTCGGCGTACCAGGAGCCACTGCGGTATGCGGTGAGCTGGGCCCGGGAGACCAGACCGGCACAGCGATCGTCCTCACCGCGGACGATCAGGTGCCCCACGCCGGCGCCGATGAGGACGGACAGGGCGACGTCGACGATCATGTCATCGCCGACCTGAGGTCCGGGTTTGGTCATGGCGTCGGCGGCAGTCAGCCCGATGCGGGCCGTCTGCCGTGGCTGCGTGAGAATCAGCGTCAAGGGACACCTTTCGTGTTCGTCGGATCAACGGGCCGAGCGCGACTGCCAGGGCTGCGACTTCACGCGGCGCTTCTGAACGAGGACTGGCGCTGCGAGGTGCCCGTCCGCCCCTGGGACGCAGCGGGGGAGCGGCGCGCCTGGGCGGGGCGGCTGCGCCGGCCCCGGGACGACGAGGCGCTGCGCTTGGGGCGCTCCGTCACCGGCGCGGTGATGGTGACGGGGATGCCGGAGGGGGGCTGGGCGCCGGTGATGCGGCTGAGTTCGGCTTCGCCGGAGCGGACCTGGGCGGTGTGCGGGGTGATGCCGGCGGCTGCCATGAGGCGTGCCATCTCGCGGCGTTGGTTGGGCAGGACCAGGGTGACGACGCTGCCGGACTCGCCCGCGCGGGCGGTGCGGCCGCCGCG
>NZ_JBSFUK010000023.1:74829-85745 GCF_053591755.1 Streptomyces sp. NPDC002926 | reverse complement strand
TCCGGCCGCGTCACATTGAGAACCTCGTTGCACCCCTCGAGATTCTCGAAGTCCTCAAGCGTCGGATCCTGCGCCTGCAACATCGTGCCCATCGCCCCGTCAGCCACCACCACACGAGTGGCGAGCGCCTCACGGAGGGCGTCGATTCGGGTCCGGCTGTCAGCGGAGGGGGTCGGCAACGAGGCCATGGATGTGCTCCCTGGGATGCGACGGCTGTCGGCTTTGCGTCTTCCGGTGGAAGGCGCACGGAGCCAGAGTAGCCGGGCGGCCGCCGACGGGCCCGGGCGTCCCACGAGGCGGACGGCGTCGTGTCTCCGGGCGTCCGTGATGTGTTTCTCGGTCGCGCTGTTTTCCAAGGCGGTGACCAAGGTCGACATCGAGCGATAGTGTTCGGCATTGTCGAACTGCATGTGGAGAAGGGCCGACCGATGCCGAAGAACATCCAGTCGCTCGAGCGAGCGGCGGCGATGCTACGACTACTGGCCGGCGGAGAGCGCCGACTGGGTCTGTCCGACATCGCCTCATCGCTGGACCTGGCCAAGGGCACCGCCCACGGCATTCTGCGCACGCTCCAGGCCGAGGGATTCGTCGAGCAGGACCCGGCGTCCGGCCGCTACCAGCTGGGGGCGGAGCTCCTGCGGCTCGGCAACAGCTATCTGGACGTGCACGAGCTGCGCGCCCGTGCCCTGGTCTGGACGGACGACCTGGCACGCTCCAGCGGCGAGAGCGTCCACCTCGGGGTGCTGCACCAGCACGGCGTGCTGATCATCCACCACGTCTTCCGGCCGGACGACAGCCGTCAGGTCCTGGAGGTGGGGGCCATGCAGCCGCTGCACTCCACCGCGCTCGGAAAGGTGCTCTCGGCGTACGACCCGGTGGCACACAGCGAGGTGATGGAGGTCGAGCGCAAGGCCTTCACGCCGCGCACGGTCACGGGTCTGGCGGACTTCGAGTCGATGCTCGACCATGCGCGGGCGCGCGGCTGGGCCGCCGACGTGGAAGAGACCTGGGAGGGCGTCGCCTCGCTGGCCGCGCCCATCACCGACCGCCGCCGCATGCCGGTGGGCGCGGTGGCCATCACGGGCGCGGTCGAGCGGATCTGCGATGCCGGGGAGCTGAGGTCCGAGCTGGTCGCGGCGGTACGGGACTGTGCCCGCGCGGTCTCCAGGGATCTGGGCGCCCAGCGATTCTGAGCGGCGCTTCGGCCCCGCTCGGCACCCCGTCGGTAACGATCGGGTTTCCGGCAACACAACCCTTGACGTCGTGTTAACACGGGGGCAAAACTGCCGTTCATCGGTCGGCATTGTCGAACACCTACCGGCAATACGCGCTAGGGTGTGACAACGCCAGGGCCGGCAATTGCCCTCACCTGAGGGCACGAACCACCGGAGTGACCCGGGGTTCGCTTTCCCTGGACGAAGGACAAAGGAGTCGCGGGTGTCCAGCTCCGACATCTTCATCGGCGAGATCATTGGTACCGCCGTACTCATCCTGCTCGGTGGTGGCGTGGTTGCCGCCGTCGTACTCAAGCGCTCGAAGGCGCAGAACGCCGGCTGGCTGGCGATAACCTTCGGGTGGGGATTCGCGGTCATGATCGCGGTCTACATGACGGGCACCCTTTCCGGTGCCCACCTCAACCCCGCAGTCACCATCGGCATCGCGGTCAAGGACGGGGACTGGAGCAATGTTCCGGTCTACCTCGCCGGGCAGCTGCTCGGCGCCATGATCGGTGCCACGCTGGTCTGGATCGCGTACTACGGACAGTTCCAGGCCCACCTCACGGACCCGGAGATCATCTCCGCGCCTCCGCATGAGGAAGGCCTGGTCAGCGAGACGGCCGCGCCGAAGGCCGGCCCGGTGCTCGGCGTCTTCTCGACAGGCCCCGAGGTCCGGGTCGTGTGGCAGAACCTGGCCACCGAGATCATCGGCACCACGGTGCTCGTGCTCGCCGTCCTGACGCAGGGCCTCAACGACAGCGGCAAGGGTCTCGGCGTCATCGGCGCACTGATCGTCGCGCTCACCGTCGTCGGCATCGGCCTCTCGCTCGGCGGCCCGACGGGCTACGCCATCAACCCGGCCCGTGACCTCGGCCCGCGCATCGTGCATGCCCTGCTGCCGCTGCCCAACAAGGGCGGCTCGGACTGGGGCTACGCCTGGATCCCGGTCGTCGGCCCGCTGATCGGCGGCGCCCTCGCAGCGGGTATCTACAACCTCGCGTTCGCCTAAGCCGACACTCTGACCTCGCAGGAGCACTCCGTGACCGACACACACACCACCGGCCCGTTCATCGCGGCCATCGACCAGGGCACCACCTCCAGCCGCTGCATCGTCTTCGACACCGACGGCCGGATCGTCTCCGTCGACCAGAAGGAGCACGAGCAGATCTTCCCGAAGCCGGGCTGGGTGGAGCACAACGCCGCCGAGATCTGGACCAATGTCCAGGAGGTCGTCGACAGCGCCATCGCGAAGGCGGGCATCACCTCCGCCGACGTCAAGGCCATCGGCATCACCAACCAGCGTGAGACCACGGTCCTCTGGGACAAGAACACCGGTGAGCCGGTGCACAACGCGCTGGTCTGGCAGGACACCCGTACCGACGCTCTCTGCAAGGAGCTCGGCCGGAACGTCGGCCAGGACCGCTTCCGCCGCGAGACGGGCCTGCCCCTGGCCTCGTACTTCGCCGGCCCGAAGATCCGCTGGCTGCTGGACAACGTCGAGGGCCTGCGCGAGCGCGCCGAGCGCGGCGAGATCCTCTTCGGCACCATGGATTCCTGGGTCATCTGGAACCTGACCGGCGGCGTCGACGGCGGCGTGCACGTCACCGACGTCACCAACGCCTCGCGCACCATGCTGATGAATCTTCACACCCTCGACTGGGACGAGAAGATCCTCCAGTCGATGGAGGTACCGGCCGCGGTGCTGCCGGAGATCCGCTCGTCCGCCGAGGTGTACGGGTCCGCCAAGAGCGGCGCGCTCGCCGGTGTGCCGGTCGCGTCCGCGCTCGGTGACCAGCAGGCGGCCCTGTTCGGCCAGACCTGTTTCGCCGAGGGCGAGGCCAAGTCGACGTACGGCACGGGCACGTTCATGCTGATGAACACCGGCAGCGAGCCCGTCAACTCGTACAACGGTCTGCTGACGACCGTCGGCTACCGGATCGGCGACCAGCCCCCCGTGTACGCGCTGGAGGGTTCCATCGCCGTCACCGGTTCGCTGGTGCAGTGGATGCGCGACCAGATGGGCCTGATCAGCACTGCCGCGGAGATCGAGACCCTCGCTCTGACTGTCGAGGACAACGGCGGCGCCTACTTCGTGCCGGCCTTCTCGGGCCTGTTCGCCCCGTACTGGCGTGACGACGCCCGCGGTGTGATCGCCGGTCTGACCCGCTATGTCACCAAGGCTCACATCGCGCGTGCCGTGCTCGAGGCCACGGCCTGGCAGACCCGCGAGATCAGTGACGCCATGACCAAGGACTCCGGCGTCGAGCTGACCGCACTCAAGGTCGACGGCGGTATGACCTCCAACAACCTGCTGATGCAGACCCTCTCGGACTTCCTGGACGCACCGGTGGTGCGCCCGATGGTCGCCGAGACGACCTGCCTCGGCGCTGCATACGCCGCCGGCCTTGCCGTCGGTTACTGGCCGGACACCGACGCGCTGCGCGCCAACTGGCGCCGGGCCGCCGAGTGGACCCCCCACATGGAAGCGGACCAACGGGACCGCGAGTACAAGAGCTGGCTCAAGGCCGTCGAGCGGACCATGGGCTGGCTCGAAGACGACGCTGACGAGGAGTAAATCGAGATGACCACCCTGCAGAGCGTCCCTGCCCTGGGGACGCACCCGGCCTCCGGCTCCCTTCCGAGCCGCGCCGAGACTCGGGAGCAGCTTTCCAAGGCGACGTACGACCTCCTGGTGATCGGCGGCGGCATCCTGGGCATCTCCACCGCCTGGCATGCGGCGCAGTCCGGGCTGCGGGTGGCTCTGGTGGACGCCGGCGACTTCGCCGGCGCCACCTCCTCCGCCTCCTCCAAGCTTCTCCACGGCGGTCTGCGCTATCTGCAGACCGGCGCGGTGAAGCTGGTCGCGGAGAACCACTTCGAGCGCCGTGCGGTCTCCCGTCAGGTGGCCCCGCACCTGGCCAACCCGCTCACCTTCTATCTGCCGGTGTACAAGGGCGGACCGCACGGTGCGGCGAAGCTCGGCGCGGGCGTCTTCGCCTACTCCGCGCTCTCGGCGTTCGGTGACGGCGTCGGCCATGTCATCAGCGCGAACAAGGCGCAGCGCGATGTTCCCGAGCTGCGCACGGAGGGCCTGAAGGCCGTTGCCGTGTACGGCGACGACCAGATGAACGACTCCCGGATGGCGCTGATGACGGTGCGTGCGGCCGTCGAGTCGGGCACCACCGTTCTCAACCACGCCGAGGTCACCGGGCTGCGCTTCACCAAGGGCAGGGTCACGGGCGCGGAACTCAAGGACCGCTTGGACGGTACGGAGTTCGGTGTCACGGCCCGTCTGGTGCTCAACGCCACCGGACCGTGGGTGGACCACCTGCGCCGGATGGAGAACCCGGACGCGGCTCCGTCCATCCGTCTCTCCAAGGGCGCGCATCTGGTGCTCAAGCGGACGTCGCCGTGGAAGGCCGCGCTGGCGACCCCGATCGACAAGTACCGCATCACCTTCGCCCTCCCCTGGGAGGACATGCTGCTGCTCGGTACGACGGACGAGGTGTACGAGGGCGACCCGGCGGATGTCGCGGTCAACGAGAAGGACATCGCGCAGATCCTGGACGAGGCGGCGTTCTCCATCCGGGACCAGCAGCTGTCGCGGGATCTGATCACGTACTCCTTCGCGGGCCTGCGGGTGCTGCCGGGCGGTCCCGGCGACACCTCGAAGGCCAAGCGCGAGACGGTCGTCACCGAGGGCCGCGGCGGCATGCTGTCGGTGGCCGGCGGCAAGTGGACGACCTTCCGTCACATCGGCCGTACAGTGATGAACAAGCTGGCCGCCCTGCCCGGGCAGCCACTGGCCGAGGACATGGAGCCGATCGCGCATCTGCCGAAGAAGCTCCCGCTGCCCGGTATATCCAACCCGAACGCGGTCGCCCACCGGCTGCTCGTCGACGGCGGCACGCCGGGCCCGCGGATGGCGGCCGACACCGCGCGTCACCTCGCCACCCACTACGGTTCGCTGTCCTTCGACATCGCGCGCCTGGCCAACGAGAACCCGGCGCTCGCCGAGCGCATCCACCCGGACGCGCCGGAGATCTGGGCGCAGGTCGTGTACGCGCGTGACCACGAGTGGGCCGAGACGGCGGACGACGTGCTGCGTCGCCGTACGACGCTGACAATCCGTGGTCTGGCGACGGACGATATCCGCGGCAAGGTCGACAAGCTGCTGATCGACAAGGCGTAACAACACGGCGGTTGTACGGCATGGGTAAGGGGCGGCCTCCTTTGAGGCCGCCCCTTACGTGATCTGCGGCCGATCACGGTGGACGGTTTCGGGATCGATGGGGCGGTACAGATGGAAACCCCCGCCGATTTTCCGAGGAGATCGCCCCGATCATGCGCAAGGAGGCTCCGGCCACCCGCGGGGACGCATAATGGGTGCCGATACATCGGATGTCTGGAGGTCGCCCATGGCTGTCACCGACGAGGCCATCGAGAAGATCAAGGGAATGATCGTCTCGGGCGCGCTGCGCCCCGGCGACCGCCTCCCCAAGGAGAGCGAACTCGCCGCCGAGCTGGGGCTGTCCCGCAACTCACTGCGTGAGGCGGTACGCGCGCTGTCGCTGATCCGCATCCTGGACGTACGGCAGGGTGACGGCACCTATGTGACCAGCCTGGACCCGCAGTTGCTGCTGGAGGCGCTGAGCTTCGTCGTGGACTTCCACCGGGACGACACGGTGCTGGAGTTCCTGGCCGTACGCCGGATCCTGGAGCCGGCCGCCACGGCGATGGCCGCCGCCCGGATCAGCGAGAGCGAACTGGATGTACTGAGCGCCCAGCTGGACGCGCTCGGACCGCAGCCCTCGGTCGAGGAACTGGTCGCCGCCGACCTGGAATTCCACCGCGGCATCGTCCGGACCGCGGGCAACTCCGTGCTCTGCTCGCTGCTGGACGGGCTCTCCGGGCCGACCACCAGGGCGAGGGTCTGGCGCGGGCTGACGCAGGAGGACGCGGTCAGCCGTACGCTCCACGAGCACCGGGCGATCCTGTCGGCGCTGCGCGACCGGGACGCGGAGGCGGCGAAGTCGTGGGCGACGGTGCATATCGCGAGCGTGGAGCATTGGCTGAGGTCAACGCTGTAGCGGGGGCTCCGCCCCGAGCCCCCGCGCCCCAATCGCCGGCGGGGCTTGATCTGCCCGTCCGGCGCCCCACCCCCGCCCCGCCAGTCCTGCTTCTCCCCGCTCGCGAAGCGCGAGATCACCAGCGCGACGATGATGATCGCCCCGTTGAGGAACTGGTTCCACAGCGCCGGCACTCCGCCCGGCGTCATCACATTGACGACCAGCTGGAGCGTGAGCACACCGGTCAGCGCGCCGAAGAGCGTGCCGCGGCCGCCCTTGAGGCTGATCCCGCCGATCACGGCCGCGGCGAACACCTGGAAGATCCAGCCGTTGCCCTGGGTGGCCGCGACCGATCCGTAGTGGCCGGTGTAGAGGATGCCGGCGAAGGCGGCGAGCAGGCCGCCGACGGCCAGCACGATCCAGGTGATCCGGTCGACGCGGACACCGGCGGCCCGGGCGGCCTCCGGGTTGCCGCCGATCGCGTACAGGGCGCGCCCGTGACGCAGATACGCCAGCGCCGCGCCGCCGATGGCGAAGAGTGCCAAGCAGATCCACACTGCGGCCGGCGCGCCGAGCCAGTCGGTCTTGCCCAAGTACCGGAAGGACTCCGGGACATCGGTGATCGACTTGCCCTCGGTGATGCCGATGTGGAGGCCACGCAGCATGGTGAGCATGCCGAGCGTGGCGATGAAGCCGTCGACACGCAGCTTCAGCATCAGAAAGCCGTTGACCACGCCTCCTGAAGGCTCCGCAGCGACTCGGCTATGGCGCCGGTGCCCTGCGGGGCCATGACGACGGCCTTGGCACCCTGGTCGGTGAAGGTCTGGACGTTGGCGACCAGCTTTCCGATGTCGTTCTGGGAGTTGGTCACGGACAGCGCGTCGACTTCGCCGTCCTTGACGCCCTTCTGTATGTACTGCTGGTAGGAGTTCCAGAAGTCGCTGTCACTGCGCGGCAGATCGATGCCCACCTTGCCCCCGCCGGACCCGCTGTCCGCGTCACGGTTGCAGCCCGCGAGGGCCGTCACGGCCAGAAGTACTGTGCAGACGGCGGCACTTGTCGTACGCACTCTCATTGTCCCGTCCTTCGTGGGTGTCGGCTGCTGGGCGCTCGGTTCGACGGACGCAGGCGCAGTCCCTGCATTCCGCCGTCGACCGCGAGTGCCGTGCCCGTGACGGCGGCCGCGGCGGGGCCGGCGAGATAGACGACGGCGGCGGCGACCTCATCCGCCGCGACCAGCCGGCCGGTGGGCTGGCGGGCCTCGAGGGCAGCGCGTTCGGCCACGGGGTCGTCGGCCTGGTCGAGGAGACGGCCGATCCACGGGGTGTCGGCAGTTCCGGGGTTGACGCAGTTGACGCGGATGCCTTCGCCGACATGGTCGGCGGCCATGGCGAGGGTGAGCGAGAGGACCGCGCCCTTGCTGGCGCTGTACAGGGCGCGCCGGGGCAGCCCGGCGGTGGCGGCGACGGAGCAGGTCTGGGTGATGGAGACATGGCCGGGGCGGTCCGCGGCGGCGCGGCGCAGATACGGCAGGGCGTGGCGGGCGACCCGCACCATGCCGAGCACATTGACGTCGAGGACGCGCCGCCACTCCTCGTCGGCATTGTCGGCGACCGTGCCGATGGCGCCGATACCGGCGTTGGAGACGACGGTGTGCAGGGCGCCGAACTCCGCCACGGCCCCGTCGACGGCCGCGCGGACCGCGGCGTCGTCGGTGACATCGGCCTCGATGGCGAGGACGCCGTCGGGCGCTCCGGCCGTCTCGCGGTCGAGTACGGCGACCTGGGCGCCCCGGCTGAGCAGCAGTGCCGCGACGGCGGCACCAATACCCGAAGCGCCACCGGTCACCAGCGCGGACAGTCCCTCGAAGTCTCTTGTCCCCGTCATGAGTTGACCTCCTGGGTGGTGCGGCGGGCCTGCCAGACGGGCCCCTGCGGATAGCGGTGGGCGGCGATCGACTCGGGGAGCATGCGGGCGGAGAAGCCCGGTGCGCACGGCGCGGCATAGCGTCCGGAGGCGATCACGGCGGGGTCGGCGAAGTGCTCGTGGAGGTGGTCGACGTACTCGATGACCCGGTCCTCCCAGCTGCCGGAGACGGCGACGTAGTCGAACATGGCCAGATGCTGGACGAGCTCGCACAGTCCTACCCCGCCCGCGTGCGGGCAGACGGGGACGCCGTACTTGGCGGCGAGCAGCAGGATCGCGATGTTCTCGTTGACACCGGCGACACGCGCGGCGTCGATCTGGACGAAGTCGACGGCCCCGGCCTGGAGCAGCTGCTTGAAGACGACGCGGTTGGCGGCATGCTCGCCGGTGGCGACCTTGACCGGCTGGCCGGCGCGGACGGCGGCATGTCCGAGGATGTCGTCGGGGCTGGTCGGCTCCTCGATCCAGTGCGGTTCGTACGGGGCGAGTGCCGTCATCCAGCGCACGGCATCGGCAACGTCCCAGCGCTGATTGGCGTCCACGGCGATGCGTACGGAAGGGCCCGACCGCGGCGCGGGCCAGCCTCAACCGCCGTACGTCGTCGTCGAGGTCCGCACCGACCTTCAGTTTGATCTGCCCGAAGCCGTCGGCGACCGCTTCTCTGGCCAGCTTCACCAGCTTCTCGTCGGAGTACCCGAGCCAGCCGGGCGAGGTGGTGTACGCGGGATAGCCGCTCTCCCGCAGGTTCGCGGCGCGGTCGGCCCGGCCGGGTTCCGCGGCCCGCAGGAGGGCCAGCGCCTCGTCCCGGGTGAGGGCATCCGTCAGATAGCGGAAGTCGACGAGCGAGACCAGCTCCTCGGACGACATCGAGGCGAGGAACTCCCACACCGGCTGCCCCGCGCGCTTCGCCGCCAGGTCCCAGGCCGCGTTGACGACCGCGCCGGCCGCCATGTGCATCACTCCCTTCTCGGGACCGAGCCAGCGCAACTGGGAGTCATGGGTCAGGTCGTGGTGGAGCGCGGCGAGGTCGGCCGCGGTACGGGGCGCCTGACGGCCGACCGCATAGGGACGCAGTGCTTCGATGGCCGCGGCGGTGACATCGTTGCCACGCCCGATGGTGAAGACGAAGCCGTGCCCCTCGGCCCCGTCGGTCGCGCGCATCACCACATAGGCGGCGGAGTATTCGGGAGCCGGGTTCATGGCGTCCGAGCCGTCGAGTTGTTCCGAGGTGGGAAAGCGGATGTCGTGGACCTCGAACTCCGTGACGGTCTGACTCATGCACGCACCCCCGGTGAGACGAACATCGGAGAACATCGGACCTCTTGTCATCCGATGTATAGCGCCGTCCGCTCGACAACGTCCAGGGCGGTGACGAAATTGATCAGACACAGCTCGGATGAATCGACTGCGAGGTGCCCTGGTTCTCCGACGCGTGCCCCATCGAGCGGAAGTTCACCCGGCCGTGCATGGGGGCTGCGGCGAGGTGCCTCGTAAGCCGTAAGGTTGGGGCGTACGAACGGGAACTTCGGAAGGAGGCACTGGGTGATCGAGCTCGAGGGGGTACCCGAGCTGATCGACCCGGTCATGGTGGCCGCGTTCGAGGGCTGGAACGACGCCGGCGACGCCGCCTCCACCGCGGTCGCACACCTGGATCGGGAATGGAAGGGCGAGGTGTTCGCGGCGCTGGACGCCGAGGACTACTACGACTTCCAGGTCAACCGGCCCACGGTGTGGCTGGACGGCGGGGTACGGAAGATCACTTGGCCGACAACCCGGCTCTCCGTGGTCCGCATCGGCGGCGAGAAACCGCGGGACCTGGTGCTGGTCCGCGGCATCGAGCCATCCATGCGCTGGCGCTCGTTCTGCAACGAGATTCTGGGCTTCGCCCATGAGCTGGGCGTCGAGATGGTGGTGATTCTGGGCGCGCTGCTCGGCGACACGCCGCACACCCGGCCGGTGCCGGTCAGCGGGATCACCTCGGACCCGGATCTGGCCAGAACCATGGATCTGGAGGAGACCAGGTACGAGGGGCCGACCGGCATCGTCGGCATTCTCCAGGAGGCGTGCACGCATGCGGGTGTGCCGGCGGTGAGTCTGTGGGCCGCGGTACCGCACTATGTCTCGCAGCCTCCCAACCCCAAGGCGACGCTGGCGCTGCTCAATCGTCTCGAGGACCTCATCGGCCTGCGCATCCCGCTCGGCGAACTGCCCGAGGACGCGCGGGCCTGGCAGCTCGGCGTGGATCAACTGGCCGCCGAGGACAGCGAAGTGGCGGAGTACGTCCAGACACTGGAGGAGGCGCGGGACACCGCGGAGCTTCCCGAGGCGACGGGCGAGGCCATCGCCCGCGAGTTCGAGCGGTATCTACGGCGGCGCGACGGGGGTCCCGGGCATGCGACCGACGGGGGCGAGGCCAGTTCGTATCTGCGCGAAACCTCCAGCGGGCGCACCCGGCCGCCGATGCCACCACGTGCGGAGCCGGAGACGGAAGCCGGGACCGGGCCCGAAGCGGGCGCCGAAGGGGAAACCGGCGACGAGGAGGATTCCCCGGAGGACTGAGACACCTGAACGATGAGCGGGGGGGGGGCGGGGGGGGGCGCCCCCCGCGTGGGGGCGGGTGGTTGGGCGGGGGGGTCGGTCGTGGTCAGGGGGGGAGACCGGGTGCACCGCGGCCCCGGCGTTCGACGTGGTGGGGGTGGGCGCC
>NZ_JBSFUK010000023.1:0-74819 GCF_053591755.1 Streptomyces sp. NPDC002926 | reverse complement strand
CCGCCCGCGCTCCCGACCCGCGCCCACAAGCCCCAGGCCACCTGCCAGACGACCCGCGCTTATATCTCAACCCCCCCCCCCGGGGGGGGGGGGGGGGGGGGGCCCCCCCCCCGCTCTTGCGTCCGGTTGGTACCTCGTGAGGTACGTACGTCATCAGGTGCTCAGACCTGGTCCACCGCGACCGCGTCGTACGACGTGCTGGGTGTCGGCTCCACATCGAAGCGGGCGTTGGGCAGATAGATCCGGTCGCCCCAGGCCGCCGCCGTCGTGGGAATTCTGAAGCGCTCCGGATCGGTGATGCGCGCGATCGCCGTGCCGCGGGTACCCGAGGCATTGAGTCGCAGCACATCGATGGCGTTCTGCGCCTGCTGTACGACATAGAGGGTGCGGCCGAGCAGCAACAGGCCGTCGCCGTTGGGGAGTCGGGTGTCCGGGATGTCGACTCGCCGCGCGATGCCGGTGCGCGGGTCGACCCGCATCAGAGTGCCGCCGCCGACCACGGTGTTGACCATCAGCAGGGCACGGCCGTCCGGTGTGCGCTCGATGCCGTTGGCCGTGAAGGAGGGCCCCTGTTCCCAGTCGCCGCCCAGCGGGACGGTCGCCACGTCGGCGCCCGGCTCGTCATGCCGGCCGAGCGGGAGCCGGTAGATCTGTGGTTTGAACGAGTCCGTGAACCAGGCGGCGCCCGGCGTGAGGATCACGTCGTTGACCATGGTGCCGTCGGAGCCGACCGTGAAGGTCTTCAGCAGCTTGCCCGAGCGGACCTCGATGACCCGGATCTCCCGGCTCACGCCGCCGCAGACCCATAACAGCCGCTCGCTCCGGTCGATTTTGAGTCCGACTGCGGGGTGGTCCGCTCCGAGACCGTGGCTGATGACGCTTCCCCGGCCGGTGGCCAGGCTCGCCCGGTAGATATCGCCGGTGGCCAATGACCCGAAATAGGCATAAGGACTCGCTCCGATGGTGATCCCTTCGGGCCGGAATCCGTTCGGCAGCAGGAAATGGGCGGGCCAGCGCGTACCGGTTGATTCGGCCGCCCGGGCCACCCCTTCCCCTGGGGCGAGGAGCGCCGCGCCCGCCATGGCCGCGGCCGCTCCGAGAACTCTTCGACGTGCAAAGGAACGGTGCATCGAACGGTCCTTCCGACAAAGGCTCCACAGACCCTTTCACCTCAGCACACGGCAGGCTCCTCCACAGTGTTTGGCCGAATTGTGGCGTGACATCTTCTTCCAGTCGAATTGCACGGGGTGCCCATTCAGCTTGATTTAAAACGTATTTCGCGCAAGCAGGGTGGACGGACCGCGTCGGCGGTAGCAGGGTGGCCACCACGCAGACCGAGCACAGACCAGCACGGCCGAGGCACAGTCCACGAACGACAAGGAGCACGGCACCCGAAGGGAGCGGTCATAGCGATGACCGATCAGAAACTCCCAGGTCAGGGCCCTGGAACTGCGGGCCCTGGACCCGACGGAGCTGGATTCACCTATCAAGGAGCCGAGCCGGAGCTGATCGTCGTCGCACGGGCCGAGGCCCGGCTGCGCGCCGACACTCACGGCGTACGGTCGGCCTCCGGAGCGGACATCTCCGCACTGAACATGTTCCTGAGCGATGAACAGCTCGCGCTGGAACCGGTGTTCGGCAGTGAGGAACGGACCCGGTCCGCTCTGCCCCCGCAGCAGGAGGGATCGGCCGGCGGCGGCCGGGGCACGCTGCCGGACCTCTCGCTCTTCTACCGTGTACGGGGCGGCGGGGACCGGACCGAGGAGCTCACCGCCCGGCTGGCCGCCCTCCCCGAGATCGAGACGGCGTACCTCAAGCCCGGCGCCGTACCCGCTCGGACCGCACCCCACGGCGCCCCGGCGAAAGCCCGGCCCGAAGAGGCCAAGCGGCTCAAGGAAGGCGCACCCGCGACACCCGACTTCACCGGGCGCCAGGGCTACTTGGCACCCGCGCCCGAAGGCGTGGACGCGTACTGGGCGTGGCAGCGGCCGGGCGGCTCGGGACAGAACGTCACCGTCGTCGATGTCGAAGGAGCCTGGCAGCTGGGCCACGAGGACCTGGCGGAGAAGCTCGCCGGCATCGTCGTCGGCAACCCGGTGCAGGACATCGCATGGCGCAACCACGGCACGGCGGTCCTCGGCGTCATCGGTGGTGACCGCGACGAGAAGGGGATCACCGGTATCGCTCCCGAAGCGGTGACCGCGGCGGCGTCGTTCCAGGGCATCGGCTCCGCCGCGGCCATCCACGCCGCGGCCGAGCGACTCGGCCACGGCGACCTCCTCCTGATCGAACTCCACCGGCCAGGACCACGGTTCGACTTCGAGGTCCGCGACGACCAGCGCGGTTACATCGCGGTGGAGTGGTGGCCGGACGACTTCGCCGCGATCCGCTGGGCGACGTCGAAGGGCGTCCTGGTCGTGGAGGCGGCCGGCAACGGCGGCGAGAGCCTGGACGACGCGGTGTACGAGCGCAGGCCGGACGCGTTCCCCGAGTGGTGGCGCAACCCCTTCAACCCGTCGAACCAGCCCTCCGGTGCGGTGCTCGTCGGCGCGGGCGCTCCCCCGCCCGGGACGCACGGCCGCGATCACGGTCCCGACCGCTCACGGCTGGCGTTCTCCAACTACGGCGCCCGGCTGGACGCCCAGGGCTGGGGCCGCGAGGTCACCACGACCGGCGGCTTCTGGGACCGGGCGGGTGACCTGCAGGGCGGCGCGGAGGAGATCGCCTGGTACACGGACACCTTCTCCGGCACCTCCTCGGCCTCGCCGGTGGTGGTCGGCGCCCTGGCGTCGCTGCAGGGCATCCTCAAGGCCGCGCACCTCGCGCCGATGGGCCCGGAGGAGGCCCGTGAGGTGCTGCGCAGGACCGGTTCGCCGCAGCAGGACGCTCCGGGCCGCCCGGCCTCGCAGCGGATCGGCAACCGCCCCGACATCAAGGCGGCCGTCACCCAGCTGGTGCCGTCGTCGGTCGGCTCGGGACAGGCGGAGCGGTACTGGGACGAACTGATGCCGTACCCCCGTGAACTTCCGCCGCGCCTGAGGCTGTTCGTGGCCGGCGCGTGGCGCAACCTCAACCACCCCGCCCCAGAAGTCCGCCAGGCGGTACATGCCGCCTTCGCGGGGGGCCGGCCGGACGTACGCGTCTGGTACTCGGACGACGAGGTCGTGGGCCTGGTCGTCGCCGGATGAATCGACAGGGAAGGTGAACAGGACATGAGCACCACCCCGCAGATGAACCCCAGCTCCATGAGTCAGCAGTACGGCCAGCAGCAGTACGCGCAGCAGCAGCCGTTCGGCCGGATGCAGGGCGCAAGCACCTCTCCGCCCCCGCAGGGTCAGCAGAGCCAGCAGCCGCTCCAGCAGCTGCAGCAGCTCGGCCAGCAGCAGCCCTACCAGCAGCTGCTCCAGCAGCTCGGTCAGCAGAGCCAGCAACAGCAGGGCCAGCAGCAGGGCCAGCCGCTGATCCTGCCGAGCGCGATCGACAGCCAGGCCATCACCAGTGGTGTGGCCGAGCACTTCTGGGACGTCGTGACGCCCCTGCCCGGGCAGCCGGTCATCCTGTTCCTGTTCATCCAGGGCGCCTGGCGTCAGCTGGTGAACCCCAACCAGATCACCCATGACGAGGTCCAGGAGGCATTCGCCTTCGGGCAGCAGGTCATCGGGTTCTGGGACACCAACAACGCCGGTACGCTCGTGGCGATCGTGGTGAACAAGTAGCACGTCGGCGCAGAGGGCGCCGGGTGGGCAGCGGCCCGCCCGGCGCCCGAACCTGTTCCCGTGGCCTCAGGCGCAGTTGAAGCGCGCCGCGGCCCAGTCCCCGTGGTCGCCGGTCTTCGACCCGTTGGTGTCGGTGACCTTCAGCCGCACATGGCGTGCGCCGTCCAGAGCGACATCGACGGGCACGGTCGCCGAGGCTCCGGTCACCCTGGGCGAGGTCCACAGCACCTTCCCGTCCGCCTCGACCGAGAAAGCCACCTCCCCATAGCCGTTGATCTCGTCGTCGATGCCGACGTCCGCCGTGAGCGCCGTGCAGCGGCCGCCGAGGTAGATCTCGATATCGGAGTCGGCGTGGCTGCCGATCCCCTTCTCGTACGTCGTGCCGGCCAGCGTGAGAGGGTGCCCGTCGGCGGCTCCCGACTCACCGTTGCTGCGGTCACGTTCCGCGGGTCCGTAGCCGTTCGCAGACTTCAGCCACACGAGGTCGCTCGCCCAGGCGTCGGCGGCCGGCGGCGGTGGCATCACCCCGACCGCGAACCGCTGCACGGCGGTACGGTCCACGCCCGCCGCCCGGTGGCGTGCCGTCGCGGTCAGCGTCGCCTCGCCGTGCCCGGCGTCCGCGGCCGGGACGACAGCCACCTCGACGCGCTTCGTCGTCCCGGCCGGGATCCGGTCGACGGCCCGGGCCGGGGTGACCTGCCAGCCCGCCGGCGCGTCCAGCGAGACCCGGACGCCGGTCGCGTCCCGGCCGCCCGCCGTGACATCGACGGCGACCGTGCCCGGCGAACCGGCGCCGAGCTCCTGACCCGCCGGGACGGAGACGGCCGCGGCAGCGCCAGGAGTCCTGCCGCCGACCGCGCTGGTGTCCTCGAGCTTCAGCCCGAAGCCGCGGTCGGTGCGCATCGACGGCGTCTTGATGTGCACCACACCGCCGCGGTCGTCCTGGTCGTACCACCAGCCCTGCGCGGACTTCGCGTACGCCGCCTTCGAGTTCTGCCGCGGCAGCACGCGCCCGTTGAGCCCGACCGTGCTCGGCGCGTCCCCGGTGTGCACGCTGAAGGTGTACGGACGCGTGGGCTGCCTGCCCGTGAACTCGCCCCTGCTCGCGCCGATCCGGACCGTCACATCGCCCGCTCCGCGCCGTGGCGCCTCGACGTCGGCGCGCTGGGTGGCGTACTTGCCGGTGCGGTGCTGCCGCGTGACGCCGTCGTCCTCGTACAGCGTGAAGGATGACCTCCCCTGCGGATAGACGTCCCAGGCGAGCGGGGAGGCGGCGGTGCGGTCGGCGTACGAGCGGATACCCGGCCACATCGGGACGGCGGCCCCCGCCTTCACGAACAGCGGCAGCGTGTCGAGCGGCGCGCTGTAGTCGTCGACGGTGACCGGCCCTTCGTAGGTCCGCCCGCTCCAGTAGTCGATCCAGGTCCCCTTCGGCAGGTAGATCCCGTCGCGCTCGACGGCGTCCTGGTGGACGGGCGCGACGAGGAAGTCCGCACCGCTGAGGAACTCGTACTTGGCCGCGTCCGTCGCGGCCTTGGGGTCGTCCGGATACTCCAGCACGAGCGGCCTCGCGAGCCCGACGCCCGTCTTCGTCGCCTCGTGTGCGTGGGAGTAGATGTACGGCAGCAGCGACTCATGGAGCTTGAGATAGCTGCGGTTGACCGAGGTGAACGGCTCCCCGTACCGGAAGGGCTGCTTGTCGCTCGCCGCCCAGCCGTCCATGGTCATCGTGACCGGCAGGAACATCTTCCACTGCAGATCACGGGTGTACGTCTTGGGGCTGCCGCCGAAGATTCCGTCCACGTCGCCGGTGGTGTAGGCGAGTCCGGACATGCTCGCGCCCGCGTAGGTCGGGATCTGCCAGCGGATGTACTCCCAGCTCCCGGACTGGTCGCCGGACCACTGGACTCCGCAGCGCTGCGCGCCGGACCAGCTCTCCGGCGCCCAGGTGAAGCCGCGGGCGTCGCTGTTCTCCTCGATGCCCCGGTAGGCGCCCTTGCAGCCGTCCAGGGCGAACCTGTATCCGTCGCCGACCCAGGCGACGTCCAGTTTCGCGACGCGCTGACCTGCCTTGACCTGGTCGCCGAGCTTGCCGATGCCGTCCTCGGTCCACAGGCCCATCTGCGTCTTGCGGTCCTGCAGCCCCTTGGCGGTCTCGGCGAGGTTCTCGTATCCGCACCCGTAGCCGTCGTTGACGAGCATCCACCCGTTGGGCATGTCGTTCTGGACATACCCGTCGGCGACCTCGAGGGAGTCAAGGGTGTGCCGCTCGCCGCGGTTGGCGTTGTGCAGATAGCAGTCGGCGTCCCCGATTTCGAGGCCGTAGAGGGGTGGCAGGAAGGGTTTGCCGGTCAACCGGGTGTACTGGCCGATGACGTCCTTGGTGCCCGGTCCCGCGAAGTAGTAGGCGTCGAAGCGCTGTTCCCCGGCGGTGGCGGTGACCGGATCACCGAAGACGTAGGTGTTGGGGGCGTACGTATTGCGATAGACGCCGTATCCGGAGGAAGAGAGGTAGAACGGGACGGAGTTGGGATGCCCGCCGTCGTTCCAGTTGTAGTCGACGCCGACCTCGACGGTCCTGCCGCGGTGCGAGGTGTTGCCGCGGCCGTTCTGCATTCCGGCGCCGTAGTACTGCTCGTCGGCGCCGCGGGCAAGCGTCTGTGTGGTCTTGTCCCGGTTCCAGGTCAGCCCCTTGGTCTCGGCCCAGAGCGGGGTGCCGTCGGCGCGGTGGAGGGCGAAGCGCAGGGGCGTCTTGTAGGCGCGCAGGGTGACTTCGGAGGTGCTCAGCTCGTAACGGTCGCCCTTGTCGCGCCAGTGGGTGGCGGGCGGCGCGCCCTGCGGCAGGACGATGTCCTTGCCGGTCGGGTCGGTGAAGGCGCCGTCGGGGGCGAGTTCGATACGGAAGGTCTCGGCGGAGACGAAGCTGACGCGGGCCGCGGCGTCGCCGGCGGTGAGCCGGTACACGGCTCCGTCGTGAGCGAAGCCTGTGATGTCACCGACCGTCGTGTCGGCCGGTTCGGCGTGCGCGCCCGTGGCCGTCGGTACGAAGGCGGCGAGGAGACCGAGCAGAGCGGCAACGACCGCTGATCTGAACCGTGTTGGTGATCCCATGGCGTGTGTGTAGCGCGTCGGCGCGGACACGACCATGGACTTGTGTCCGGCCGCTCCTGGACTTGTCGCATGCCCAGGAGCGGCCGGAGGGGTTTACAGGGCTACGCCGAGGAGGGCGTCGACGGCGCGGGACACGAGGCCGGGCGCGCCCTCGTCCGTACCGCCGTCGGACTGCTGGAGCGCTGCCCAGCGATCGACGGCGACGAGCGCGGCGGGGGCGTCGAGGTCGTTCGCGAGGGCGTCGCGGATCTCCTCGACGAGGGCGTCGGCGGACGGCCCGTCGGGCCGCGAGACGGCCGCGCGCCAGCGCCCGAGCCGCTCGACCGCCTCGTCGAGTACGGCGTCGGTCCACTCCCAGTCGGCCCGGTAGTGGTGCGAGAGCAGCGCCAGCCGGATCGCCGCCGGATCCACGCCGTCCCGCCTCAGCTTGGAGACGAAGACGAGGTTGCCCTTGGACTTGGACATCTTCTCGCCGTCGAGCGCGACCATGCCCGCGTGGACGTACGCCTTGGCGAAGGGGTACTCACCAGTGAGCGCCTGCGCGTGCGAGGCGCCCATCTCGTGGTGCGGGAAGGCGAGATCGGAGCCGCCGCCCTGCACGTCGAAGCCCATGCCGAGGTGGTCCAGGGCGATGGCCACGCACTCGATGTGCCAGCCGGGCCGGCCACGGCCGAGGGTGCCGCCGTCCCAGCTCGGCTCGCCCTCACGGGCGGCCATCCAGAGCATCGGGTCGAGCGGGTTCTTCTTGCCGGGCCGGTCGGGGTCGCCGCCGCGCTCGGCGGAGAGCAGCCGCATGGCTTCGGCGTCGAGGTGGGACACCTCCCCGAAGTGCGGATCGGCCTCCACGGAGAAGTACACGTCGCCTTCGAGCTCGTACGCGGCACCGGCGTCCCGGAGCCGCTCGACGAGCGGCACGATGCCCGGTATCGCCTCGACAGCTCCGATGTAGTGCTGCGGCGGAAGCATTCGAAGAGCGGTCATGTCCTCGCGGAAGAGGGCGGTTTCCCGCTCGGCGAGCTCGGTCCAGTCGTGCCCGTCGCGGATCGCCCGCTCGAGCAGGGGGTCGTCGACGTCGGTCACGTTCTGGACGTAGTGAACCTGCCGCTTGGTGTCGAGCCACACGCGCTGAACCAGGTCAAACGCGTTGTAGGTCGCCGCGTGACCCATGTGGGTGGCGTCGTACGGCGTGATGCCGCAGACATAGATACGGGCGACGGGACCGGGGTCGAGGGTCACTGGACCCCTGGTCGCGGTGGAGTGGATCCGTAGGTCGCGGCCCTTGCCAGGCAGGGCGGGGACCTCAGAAGCGGGCCAGGCATGCATGTCATGAGCCTAACCGGACGGGTGTTCCGCATACGACCCGGATCATGCCAACTGCTGATCGGGGTTCGTGTGCCCGGTCAGGGGCCGGTGGTCGCGCGTGGGGTCGGCCGCCGTGAAGCTGCCGCTCCGGGGGCGGGGTACGTTGTCGCGCGCGCCGCGGCCGGCGCCCCGGGCGTGCGAGGTCCCGCGCCGCGGAGCGGACGCCACCAGGGCTCAAGCCGAGCGCGACGCCGGCGCTCCCGGGGTGTGGCGGGCATCACCCCCACGTCTTGCGCCACCGGCTCCCAGGGCCTGCCCCCGGTTCCGGAAAGGGGCCGGTCAGGGGAACAGCCGTCTCACACCGGCGGCCACGGAATCGCCGGCCACTCCCCCGACGGCGCCGGATGCCGTCCCGACTCCTTCAGCCCGGCCACCCTCTCCCGCAGCGCCTCCACCTCCGCCGCCGTCAGCAGTTCCGCCAGACGGGTGGCGAGCGGTTCGCCGTCGGTCAGGGCGACCGTGAGCGCGGCCAGGGCCTGCGTCGCCTCGGACGGCAACCGCTCCCCGGCCCACCCCCACAGCAGCGTCCGCAGCTTGTCCTCCACGTTGAACGTGACCCCGTGGTCGATCGCGTACAGGCCGCCGTCCGCCGTCGGCAGCAGATGCCCGCCCTTGCGGTCACCGTTGTTGATCACCGCGTCCAGCACCGCCAGCCGCCGCAGCCGCACATCGTCCGCGTGGACCAGCAGCGCCGTACGGCCCTCGCCCACTTCCGCGAAGCCCACCGCCTTCCAGCCCTCGCCCGGCTCCTCGTCCTCGACCAGGCCCAGCAGGGATGCCGACGGGTCCGCCTCGATCCAGAGCTGGACCATGCCCTCGCCGTACGGGCCGTCGCGCAGGACCGTGGGGGGCACCAGGCCCCAGCCGGTCGCCTCCGAGAGCTCGTACGCCGCCACCTCGCGCTGCGCCAGCGTCCCGTCCGGGAAGTCCCACAGCGGCCGCTCCCCGGCGATCGGCTTGTAGACGCAGTGGGCCTCCTCGCCCTCGTGCGAGACGGAGCAGTACAGCACCGCGTTGGACGCCCCCCGAATCCGTCCGCGCACGGTGAGCTCACCCTTGGTCAGCAGGGTGCGCAGGTCCCCCGAGGTCACGCGCCCCGGCGGTATCCGTTCTGGCGCGGGCATACGTGTCCTTCCGGATCGAGCGGCAGGCTGCACAGCGGGCACGGCGGCCGGCCGGCGTTCACCACGTCCAGCGCGCGTTTGGCGAAGGCCCTGGCCTGCGCTCCGGTCAGCCGGACACGGAGCATCGGCGGACCGTTCTCCTCGTCCTGAAGCAGCCGTTCCTCGGCCTCCGCGAGGTCCTCCTCGGAGTCCGCGTCCAGCTCCACCAGCGCCTGCGCCTCGACGATCATGCGCTGTTCCTCGCCGTCCCATGCCAGCGCCATCGTGCCGACCCGGAACTCCTCCTCCACCGGCGCGTCGAGCGGCGCGGTGTCGGCGACGTCGGCGGGCGCGACAGCCGGCACCGGCGCATTGCCCCCGGTCCGGCGCACGACCTCGTCCAGCAGCTCGTCGATCCGCTCGGCGAGTGCGGCCACCTGGGTCTTCTCCAGAGCGACGCTGGTGGTGCGCCCCGCCGAGGAAGCCTGCAGGAAGAACGTACGGCGTCCAGGCAGCCCGACCGTACCGGCCACGAAGCGGTCCGGCGGGTCGTAGAGGAACACCTGACGGGACACGTTCTGTCTCCCTTGGGATCGGTCGGTATCGACGACTGTCGTACGACTTCGGACGGCTATCGGGCGGGCATACGGGTTTTCGGCCCGTCCACCCTACTGCGCGCGGCGATCACGGTGCGCCCGCGCCGCCCCCGACGACTCCGGCCCCGCCACCGGCGTTCTCGCGCGGCGCCAGCGAGCCGAAGTCCCCGGTGTCACCGAGGCGCAGAAGGAACGGGCGAGTGCGGGTGTAACGGATCGCTGTCACGGAACACGGTTCCACATGGATCCGCTGGAACAGATCGAGGTGCATACCGAGGGCATCGGCCACCAGGGACTTGATGATGTCTCCGTGCGAGCACATCACATAGGCCGCGTCCTCGCCGTGCGCGGCGTCGATACGCGCGTTCCAGTCGCGTACCGCGTCGACGGCACGCGCCTGCATGGCTCGCATCGACTCGCCGCCTGGGAACGCCGCCGCGGACGGATGCTGCTGGACGACCTCCATCAGCGGCTCGTCGGCGAGTTCCGCGAGCTTGCGCCCGGACCAGTCACCGTAGTGGCACTCGCCGATCCGCTCGTCGGTGTGCAGTTCCAGACCCGGCCGGGCGTCCAGCAGCGGCCGCAGGGTCTGCAGGCAGCGCTCCAGCGGGCTGGAGACGGCCGCGGCGAGCGGCACGGCGGCGAGTCGCTCCGGCAGCGCGGAGGCCTGCGCCCCACCGCGCTCGTCGAGACAGACGCCCGGCGTCCAGCCCGCGAGCACCCCCGCGGTGTTGGCGGTGGAGCGTCCGTGGCGTACGAGAATCAGCGTGGCCATGCCGGTCAGCCTAGGCGGACCGGCGCCCGGGGGTGCGTCCGGGCCACATGCAGGGAAGAATGCACGCCGTGATCGTGGACTGTGCCATTTACCGCGGCGGGCGCCGAACCGAAGGCCCGTCCGACTTGTCGGATGCTCTGGCCGAGGCACGGGCAACGGGGGACGCCTTTCTCTGGATCGGTCTCTACGAGCCGACCGAGAAGGAGTTCGACCACGTCGCGGCGGAGTTCGGGCTGCATCCGCTGGCGGTGGAGGACGCGCTCAACGCTCACCAGCGCCCCAAGCTCGAGGTGTATGACGACTCGCTCTTCGTGGTTCTCAAGCCGGTGGTGTACGAGCCGCAGAGCGACTCCATCTCCACCGACGAGCTGATGGTCTTCATCGGCGACTCATTCGTGGTGACCGTGCGGCACGGTGAGAGCGCGCCGTTGCACGACGTACGGCTGCGTATGGAGAACGACCCCGAGGTTCTCAAGCACGGCCCGACGGCGGTGCTGTACGCGATCAGTGATGCGGTCGTCGACCATTACATCGATGTGGTCAGCGAGCTCCAGGTGGACCTGGAGGAACTGGAGACCGAGGTCTTCGCACCCGTCGGCAGCACACGCAACAGCGCGGTACGGATCTACACCTTCAAGCGGCAGGTGCTGGAGTTTCGCCGCGCCGCCGGACCGCTGGCGGCTCCGATGGTCCGTCTCGCGAGCGCGGGCGTGCCGTTCGTCCATAAGCATGCACAGCCGTTCTTCCGGGACGTCAGCGACCATCTGACCCGGGCGAACGAGCAGGTGGACGGGTTGGACCGGCTGCTGTCGGACGTCCTGTCCGCCCATCTCGCGCAGATGGGCGTGCGGCAGAACGACGATATGCGCAAGATCTCGGCGTGGGCGGCCATGGTCGCGGTACCCACGATGGTCGCGGGCATCTACGGCATGAATTTCAGGCACATGCCGGAGCTGCGGTGGGTGTGGGCGTATCCGGTGGTGCTGCTGTTCATGGCCGGGGCGGTCTACGGGCTGTTCCGGTTGTTCAAGCGGCGCGGCTGGCTGTAGGACTCCGCGGCTTCGGAGTAGCTAGAAAGCGGGCGCCGCGGTGGCCGGTCCGTCGAGTGCGCCGCGACGCCGCGGCATCTCCAGGCCGACCATCCGGTGCCAGCCGCCGAGCCTCTCGTAGGCGTACATGGCGTGGATGCCCGCGGCGAGCGCGGCCGACTTGGCCGCGGGCCAGTGCAGCAGACGTCCCATGTGGCCCATCACGGCAAGGCTGACATCGCGGTAGACCCTGATCTCGGCGAGGGCGCTCTCGCGCAGCACCCGCTGGATCGTACGGCCGTGCCCCTCGGCGACGAGGCGGAGCAACTCCTCGTGGCAGTACGCCAGATGGTTGGCCTCGTCGTCGCAGATCATTCTGATCGCCCTGCCGAGCTCGGGGTGGTCGCCGAAGTACTTCACCAGCATGTCCATCTGGTCGGCGGCCCGCTGTTCGGTGACCCTGCTGTGCGAGAGGTAGACGATGATGTCCCGTTCGCTCAGCGGCTCGTCGCGGCTCAGCTTCACGTGGGTGAGACCGATGCCCCGCTTCTCCAGCAATATCGTGTAGTCGGTCTCGGGCGGGACGCCGACCGGCGCGAGCTGCCGCTTCTTGAGAAGTGCGTTGAAGAGCCGGCCGTGCTTGTCCTCGTCGGCGCCGTGCCGGGTGATCTTCGGCGCGAGGGCAGACATGCTCTCAGGAACGAGGGCGGCGATACGGCCGTTCTCCCAGCCGCCCTGCGCCTCGCCGCTGGCGGCGATCGAGCAGAAGAGCTGGAAGGCATCGTCGTCGTCGATGATTTCCTGGAAGAGACTTCGAGCCGAGAGCATCACTTCCTCCTCCGTGAGAGCGTCCGCAAAGAACAAGTCAAAGGCGGCACGGGAGGCGGGGCAACAGGTAGGCGGCACAACTGCGCCGAACGGTGGACGACAGGGAGGCGCGCGGGAGTAACCAGGACGGGCTTTCGCGCGTTGTGCTGCGTGACGGCCGTGGCGGGGAAGACCCCCGAGCCCCCTCCACGGCCGCAGACCTCTCCGGTTGCGTACGATCGCCGCTCACCCGAGTTGCTTGCGCACCTTTCCTACGAGAGGCCGGCCCGGCTTACACAATGCCGGCACGTCCTACGCGAGGCCGGCACGCTCCAGGGCCTCGGTGCCCGCCCGCAGTGCCGTGATCCGCTCGTCGAGCGTGAAGCCGGCCGGAGCCAGGGTCAGCGTGGTGACACCGGCAGCGGCGTACGCCTGCATGCGATCGGCGATCCGGTCCACGGACCCCAGCAGCGCCGTCTGGTCGATCAGCTGGTGCGGGACCGCCGCGGCCGCGCCTTCCTTGTCGCCGGCCAGGTACTTGTCCTGGATCTCGGCGGCTTCCTTCTCGTAGCCCATGCGCTGCGCAAGCTGGTTGTAGAAGTTCTGCTTGCGGCTGCCCATGCCGCCGACGTACAGGGCGGTGTACGGACGGAACATGTCGGCCAGTCCGGCGACGTCGTCGCCGATCGCGAGCGGCAGCGTCGGACAGACGTCAAAGCCTTCCATGGTCTTTCCGGCCTTCTCACGGCCCGCGCGCAGGTGCTTGAGCGCGGTGTCCTCGAGATGGTCGGCGGACGGGAAGATCAGCAGGGCGCCGTCGGCGATCTCGCCGGTCTGCTCCAGGTTCTTGGGGCCGATCGCGGCGATGTAGAGCGGGATGTGCTCGCGCTCCGGGTGGACGGTGAGCTTGATCGGCTTGCCCGGACCGCCCGGCAGCGGGAGCGTCCAGTGCTCTCCCTCGTACGAGAGGCGCTCGCGAGTCATCGCCTTGCGGACGATCTCGACGTACTCGCGGGTGCGGGAGAGCGGCTTGTCGAACTTGATGCCGTACCAGCCCTCGGAGACCTGCGGGCCGGAGACACCGAGGCCGAGCCGGAAGCGGCCGCCGGAGAGCGAGTCGAGCGTGGCGGCCGTCATCGCGGTCATCGCGGGCTGGCGGGCCGGGATCTGCATGATCGCGGAGCCGACGTCGATGCGCTCGGTCTGGGCGGCGACCCAGGTGAGCACGGTGGGGGCGTCGGAGCCGTACGCCTCCGCGGCCCAGCAGACGTCGTAGCCGAGCTGGTCGGCCTCCTTGGCGACGGCGAGATTGTCTCCGTCCATCCCCGCGCCCCAGTAGCCGAGGTTGATGCCGAGCCGCATGAGCGCTCCTCTTTACTGATCAGTAACGTCCCTGTTCCGGGGACTCTAGCGCGGGTTCACAGGATCCGTCAGGGGGAGGTTGTCCACAGGCTCTCTCCGGGTGGGCCGTCGGCCAGTAATCTCAGCGCCCATGGAGCAGAGGCATCTCGGCCGTACCGGCCTGCGCGTGTCCCGGATCGGGCTCGGCACCCTCACCTGGGGTCGGGACACCGATGAGCACGACGCTGCCGACCAGCTGAAAGCGTTCTGGGAGGCGGGCGGGACGCTGGTCGACACCGCAGATGTGTACGGCGGTGGAGATTCGGAGTATCTGCTCGGGCAGCTCGTCGAACGGCTCGTACCTCGGCGAGAACTGGTCATCGCGACGAAGGCGGGCAGCGTCCCCGACCCGGACCGGCGTTTCGACGGCTCGCGAGGGCATCTGCTGTCGGCGCTGGACGCCTCGCTGGAGCGGCTCGGGACGGACTATGTCGACATCTGGCAGGTCCACGCCTTCGACCCGGGCACCCCGCTGGAGGAGACGCTCCAGGCGCTGGACATCGCGGTCGGCAGCGGGCGTGCCCGGTACGCGGGAGTGTCGAACTTCTGCGGCTGGCAGCTGGCGAAGGCGGCGACCTGGCAGCTGGCCTCGCCGGGAGTGCGGACCCGGCTGGCCAGTACGCAGATGGAGTACTCGCTGCTGCAGCGCGGGGTGGAGCGGGAGGTGCTGCCGGCCGCTCTCGACCTGGGGGTCGGCCTGCTGCCGTCGTCGCCGCTGGGGCGCGGGGTGCTGACGGGAAAGTACCGGCATGCCACTCCGGCGGATTCGCGGGGCGCGTCGGAGCAGTTGGCGCCGTTCGTGGAGCCGTATCTCGACGAGGCGGCGAGCCGGATCGTGGACGCGGTGGCGACGGCGGCGGACGGGCTCGCCGCGACGGCGCTTCAGGTGGCGCTGGCCTGGGTGCGGGACAGGCCGGGTGTGGTGGCCCCGATCGTCGGCGCGCGCAACGCGCAGCAGCTCGCGGCGGCATTGTCAGTGGAGGCCCTTACTCTTCCTGACGAGATCTGCCAGGCGCTCGACGATGTGTCGGCGCCCGTGCACCGCTATCCCGACCAGGACTGGAGCACGCTGTGACTGTGCCTTCCCGGGGGACGCCCCCCGGACCCCCGGACGAGGCCCGCGCTGCCGCGGACGAGACCGCGGACGATGCCGCCGGACCGGCGGCATCGGGCGCCGCAGAGGCCGACGTGCCCGAGGGGGACGCGCCGGAAGGCGGCACATCGGAGGCCGAGCAGCCGGAGGCCGAGGAAGCGGAAGGCGGGACGGCAGCGGCCGGGAAAGCGGCCGAGCTGTCCGAGGCCGAGGCGGAGCTCGCCGCGCAGCGGGAGTTGCTGGCCCGGATCGAGCACCGGAAGGCCGAGAAGGCGGGGCCCATCGAGAGCGGTACCAAGCTGAGCGGCACGGCCGCCGATCTGCTCGCGGCGGTGCGGGCCGTGGAGAGCGGCGAGAAGGCCGGCACCGCGTTCTTCGACTCCCCCGCGCCCGCGCCCAGACGTACCGCTCCGACAGCGGAGCCCGCACGGCCCCGGGGTCCGCAGCCTGTGCCCACCCCGCGGGCCACGGCGCCGGAGACCGTGACAACGGTGCAGACCGTGCTCTCGCAGGGCGGCGCACCCGCGGCGCTGGCGGCCCAGGTCGCGGATGTGCTCGGCGAGCAGGCCGCGGACATGCTGCGCGAGGATCCGTGGCGGCTGCTGTCCGTGCCCGGCGTCCGGCCGGAGCAGGCCGACGGCTTCGCGCGAGCGCTTCTCGGCGCCGAGTGCGGCCCGGGGGACGAGCGCCGGGCGGCGGCACTCGTCGCCTGGCAGCTGGAGCGCGCGGCACTGCAGGGCCACACCGCGGTGGAGTCCTCGGCCGTACGCGCGGCGCTGGCAGAGCGGTCGGTGCCCGATCCCGACGAAGCACTGCAGCAGGCGATCGCCGAAGGTGCCGTGCTGGTGTTCCAGGACGGCGTCGAGGAGATCGAGGAAGCCGAGGAGACCGGGCAGGGAGCGGACGGGGAGGAGTCCGAGCAGCCGGCGGTGCCGGTGCTGCTGGGGCTCGACCGGTACGCACTCGCCGAGGAGAGTCTCGCGGACGGCCTGGCGCGGCTCGCCAAGGCCGGTGCGGACGCCAGGTGGGATGCGGCCGATCCCACCGAGCTGATCCGTGCGATCGCCGCGAGCGGTCTGGTGGTGCACACGGGCGGGGAGGCGGCGCGGGCCGAGCCGGTCGCGTCGGCCGGGGCCGCCGGTGCGCTCGGACTGCGCGCGGTCGTCGCGGTCCACAGCGAGGACGGCAGTCGGCGGCTCGGTCCCGCGGCGGTCACCGTCTCCGGGCTGCTGTCCGGTGCGGAGGGTCCCGGCAGGGACGAGGACGGAGCGTTCGCGCTCGATCTCCTGATCGTGCTGGACGCACCGCAGCTGGACGTGGAGACTGCGGCGATGCTGGTGGAGTCGATGCCGGACGGCAGCCGACTGGTGCTGAGCGGCGATCCCGGCGTGCTGTTCTCGGCGGGCGCGGGCCGGGTGTTCGCCGATGTCCTGGCGGCCGGGGTGTGCCCGCAGATCAACTCGCGGATGCCGGACCCCGGCCCGATCGGGGAACTTGTCTCCGGCATCGGCATCGGCGAGTTGAACCAGGTGGCGGCACCCGGCAAGGAGGTCGTCATCGTCCCGGTGCGTGACGCCGGAGAGGCGGTTCACCGCACGGTGCAGCTCGTCGCGGACTCGGTGCCGCGGGCCATCGGCGTGCCGACCGAGCAGACCCAGGTCATCACAGTGGGACATGGCGGCTCCGCCGGGACACGCGCGCTCAACGCCGCGCTCAAGGAGCGGCTGAACGCCGGTCCGGGCCGGTTCGGCGGCTTCGACCCGGGCGACAAGGTCGCCTACGCGCCCGCTCTCGGCAGGACTCTGACCGGCACGGTCGTCTCGGCGGACGCCGAGGGCCTGCATCTCGACTGCGACGGCACGCCCCTCGTCGTACCGAAGGAGCGGGTCGAATCGGCGGTACGCCATGGCTGGGCACTGACGGCACACCAGGCCGTGGGGATGCGCTGGCCCGCGGCGGTCGTGGTGCTGCCGGGCGACGCGGCGCAGGGGCTGAGCCGCCCATGGGTGTACACCGCGTTCAGCCGCGCCGAGCGCCATCTGTCCGTGGTGCACGGCGTGGATCAGGCGTTGCCACGCGCGGTGGCGGAGGGGGCGCCCCAGCACCGCACGACACGGCTGCGGACGCTGCTCGAGGGGCTGCTCGCGACGCCGGCGCCCTGAAGCTCGCGCGACAGCCCGGGTCCCGCCTCCTCGACGAGGCGGGACCCGGGCCGCGGGTCACAGGGGCAGTGCGGTCAGGACTCCACTTCGTCGAGGTCGTCCAGCTCCTCGGCCAGCTCGTCCTCGTCGAAGACCGAGCTGACGTCGAAGCGGCAGACGACCCGCTGCGGATCCGCCTGATCGAAAGGTGTGCTCAGCCATTCGCCCGGTTCGGGAGCGTCGTCCGAGGCCGACACCCACAGCGTGGAGTCCCCCTCCTCCAGACCGAACTCCTTGTGCCGGGAAGCGATTTCGTCCGGTTCGTACTCACCGAAGAGCACGCCGAGTGCCGCGTGCACACTCGTTCCGACCACCGAGGCGATCTCGGGCCTGTCGTCCTCGGGGTCCAGGTCGGCGATGCGCTGCGCCTGGGAGAGCAGTCGCTGTGGCTCCACCACCGCATAGTCGCGGCGGATCAGCACGCTCAGCGCGCTCGGCTCCTCGGGACCCGCGTACGGCGGCAGTGAATCGTCCGCGCCGGGGATCTCGAACGGCGTTACCTCGTCATAGCGGTCGTAGAGCCGCTCGTCGTACGCCTCCGCCGCCGCGGCGAGGGCGTTGAACGCGTCGTAGACGGCCGGGTCGTCCTCGCCCGTGCGGCGTTCGACCGCCTCGAGGTGACGGTCCAGTGCGGCTTTGACCGCCTCGGCGGCGGCACGTACCTCGGCAGCGGTGGGCTGCGCAGCATCAGACATACTGCAGACGCTATCCGTACCTGGGCTCTGCCCGCACAATAGATGCGATGCCGGAATACGAATTTGTCGACGTGTATGTACCGCGCGGGGTCTCCCGCAAGGAAGCGACACGTCTGCTGACCGACCACGCCGAGTACGGACACTGGGAGTTGGACCGACTGAGTCTGCACCGGGACGGCAGCCGCAGGGTGCGGCTGCGCCGGCGCATCATCCGTCAGGTGCGCGCCACCTGGTGAGCGAATGAGGCGGAGCGGGCCCCGCGTGCGCGGGACCCGCTCCGTTTCGTGCCATTTGTACCGCTGCGACTTATACCGCTGCGACCGCTGGACTACGCCGAGGCGCGGGCCCGGCGGTACAGCACCGCACCCGCCAGCAGCAGACCCGCACCGGCCGGGACCAGCATGTCGAGCGGACCGGAACCGGTCTGCGCGAGCTGGTCGGTGCTCTTGGGCGGGGTGAGGGTCTGCGGGCCGGGAGTGTTCGGCACGGCCGGGGTGACCGGCGTTGCGGGCGTGGTGGGCGTGCTCGGGGTGTTCGGCGTGCTCGGGGTGTTCGGGGTGTTCGGCGTGCTCGGGGTGTTCGGGGTACTCGGGGTGTTCGGCGTGCTCGGGGTGTTCGGGGTACTCGGGGTGTTCGGCGTGCTCGGGGTGTTCGGCTGGGTGGAAACGCTCGAGCCGTTGGCGCAGCCGTTGTCCGCGGCGGTGTTGCCGAGGCCACCGACGGTGACAGCGTTCCCGCAGGCGTTCACGGGGACGTCGACCGGTGCCTGCACGGTGTTGCCCGAGAGGACGCCGGGAGAGTCGCTGGTCTGCCCGACAGCGTGGGCTCCGGTGCCCTGCCCGTCATCCCCGCCGTCGGACTCGTTGCTGCAGGCGTTGCCGCTGACGGGGTTGAGCAGCGCGATGACGTTCACGGTGTTCCCGCACACATTGACGGGAACATGCACCGGAGCCTGGACCGTGTTTCCGGACAGCACGCCCGGCGAATTCGACGAGCTTCCGGTCGCACCGGCGTCCGCGTTCGCATAGCCGCCGCCGAGGGCGAGTACGCCGCCCGCCGCCGCCATGGTGATCAGGCCCTTGCGCGTGATCTGTCGCATAGGTTGAATCCCTGCCTTCTGCTTCAGGAATACCCACGGGCGTCGGTACCCGGGGGTGGAATGCCCGGACGGCCCCGGAGTGCGTGGCGCGCACTCCGGGGCCGCTCGAGTTCAAACCAGTTCAAACCCAGACCCAAACGGGTCGAGTCACAACGTCATTCGTTGACGCAGGTGTTGCCGAAGGTGGGGTTCAGCAGCCCGATCACAGAGACCGTGTTGCCGCACGCGTTCACCGGCACGTGGACAGGCACCTGGATGACGTTGCCGGAGAGCACACCGGGGGAGCCAACAGCAGCACCCTGGGCACCCGCGTCGGCCATGGCCACACCCGCACCAGCGAGCACCAGACCACCGGTGGCAGCCGCAGCAGCGACGACCTTCTTGATCATTGTTCCTCCTTGTTGGCAATGCGATCCCAGCCGCGGACCGCATCACCTGTAACGAGGAGGAGCGAACGGGGCTACGAGCCGACGGCCCCATTCACTCTTTTCAGTCAAGCACGCACGCAATGGCGATTATTGGAGTTCCGTTTCAGCAGATCACAACCGCCGCGGTTCAGCACTGGTCCAGGAATCGGTCGAGTACCCGAACGCCGAACTTCAGACCGTCCACCGGAACCCGCTCGTCGACCCCGTGGAACATGCCCGCGAAGTCCAGCTCCGGCGGCAGCTTGAGCGGCGCGAAGCCGAAGCAGCGGATGCCGAGGTCGTCGAAGGACTTGGCGTCGGTACCCCCGGAAAGCATGTACGGGACGGCCCGGGCGATCGGGTCCTCGGCCTTGAGCGCGATCTGCATGGCGTCGACGAGATCCCCGTCGAAGCTGGTCTCGAGCGCCTTGTCCCCGTGCACGTCCTCCCGCTTGACCCTTGGGCCGAGCAGCCGGTCGAGGTCGGTCAGGAACTCCTCCTCGTAGCCCGGCAGGAAGCGCCCGTCGACATGTGCGGTCGCCTGCCCGGGGATCACGTTCACCTTGTAGCCGGCGCCGAGCATGGTGGGGGCGGCGGAGTTGCGCAGGGTGGCGCCGATCATCTTGGCGATGCCGCCGAGCTTGGCGAGCGTCGCCTCCATGTCCTCGGGGTCGAGCGGTGTGCCGAGCGCGTCGGAGAGCTCGTCGAGGAAGGACCGTACGGTCTTGGTCATCCTGACCGGCCACTTGTGCCGGCCCAGGCGCCCGACCGCCTCGCAGAGCTCGGTGATGGCGTTGTCGTTGTTGGTCATCGACCCGTGGCCGGCGGTGCCTTCCACAGTGAGCCGCATCCAGTGCATGCCCTTCTGCGCCGTCTCGACGAGATAGAGCCGCAGATTCTCGTTGACGGTGAAGGAGAAGCCGCCGACCTCGCCGATCGCCTCTGTCACACCCTCGAAGAGATCCGGGTGCTTGTCGACCAGGTGCCGGGCCCCGTACGTGCCGCCTGCCTCCTCGTCGGCGAGGAAGGCCAGCACGATGTCGCGCGGGGGCTTTCGGCCGCTGCGCAGCCGGTCCCGTACGACCGCCAGGGTCATGGCGTCCATGTCCTTCATGTCGACCGCGCCCCGGCCCCACACACAGCCGTCCGCGATCTCGCCGGAGAAGGGGTGGTGCGTCCAGTCGTCCGCGTTGGCCGGTACGACATCGGTGTGGCCGTGAATGAGCAGCGCGGGCCTCGACGGGTCCTCACCCGCGATACGGGCCACTGTGGAGGCGCGGCCCTTGTGGGACTCGAAGATCTGCGGCTCGAGCCCGACCTCGGCGAGCTTCTCCGCGACGTACTCGGCGGCGGCCCGCTCCCCCGGGCCCGAGTGGTCGCCGTAGTTGCTCGTGTCGATCCGGATCAGCTCACGGCAGAGGTCGACGACCTCGTCCTCACCCGAAACGGGCTTGGTCCCCTCAGCCTTGTTCGACTGGCTCACGCTGATTCCTCCCACTGTCGCTGCTGGTGGTTCCCCCTCATCCTCCCGCGCCCCGGCCCCGTACCCCAAGGGCGACCGCCCGCCGTCATGCGGCCGTCACACCGGATCCGGGCGTGATCGAGCACAGTCGAATGTTTGCTATGGTTTTCCACGTCGGAACGGCCCAGCGCCGCGAGACAGACACCTGGTCCGGGTGGCGGAATGGCAGACGCGCTAGCTTGAGGTGCTAGTGCCCTTTATCGGGCGTGGGGGTTCAAGTCCCCCCTCGGACACCAGCAAAGATCCCCACGGATTCCCGTGGGGATCTTTTGTGTACCCCTGAGTGTCGTGCGTCCGAGTGTCATGCGTCCGCGGTACGCGCGTGGCCGGGAGCGCGGCCGAAGCGGGGGTGCAGGGTGGATGGGCAGCGCCATCAGCTCCCGCCCCCGTTCCGCCGGCATCCCATGGAGCGGGCATACAGTCACTCGGTGAGACGCAGACACAAAGCCCCGGCCGCTCCGCTCCCCCAGCGCGACGGGATCGACCCGGTGCGACTGCGGCTGCCCGCCGACCCGGACGGCGCCTGGGCGACGGTGCGCGACCATCTCGCCACGCGGTACGCCGGCGCCATCGGCGCCGAGGCCGTCGACGCGATGTTCAGTGAGGGACGCGTGGTCGGTACGGAGGGTCCTGTCGCCGCCGACGAGCCCTACACCGCCGGCCGGTACCTCTGGTTCCACCGGGACTTCGCCCCCGAGGAGCCCGTCCCCTTCGAGGTCGGGATCGTCCATCGCGACGAGCGTCTCGTGGTCGCCGACAAACCCCACTTCCTGGCCACCACACCGCGCGGCCGGCACATCACCGAGACGGCGCTCGCCCGGCTGCGGCGCGATCTGGAACTGCCCGAGCTGCAGCCCGCGCACCGTCTCGACCGCCTGACCGCGGGGCTCGCGCTCTTCGTCGTACGGCCCGGGGACCGAGGCGCGTACCAGACCCTGTTCCGGGACCGGGAGGTTCGCAAGGAGTACGAGGCGGTGGCTCCTTACGACCCGGCGGTGGCCCTGCCCCGCACCGTACGCAGCAGGATCGTGAAGGAGCGCGGGGTGATGGCAGCGCGCGAGGAGCCCGGCGAGCCGAACAGCGAGAGCCGGATCGAGCTGCTCGAGCACCACGCCGGGCTCGGCCTCTACCGGCTGCTGCCGGCCACCGGCCGCACCCATCAGCTGCGGGTCCACATGAACAGCCTGGGACTTCCGCTGCTGAACGACCCGGTCTATCCGGTCGTCCAGGAGGCGGGGCCCGACGACTACTCCCGGCCTCTTCAACTCCTGGCGAAGGTGCTGGAGTTCACCGATCCGGTGACAGGGGAGCCGCTCCGCTTCGAGAGCGGGTTCCGGCTGGCTCGGTGGCCCGCCGCCCGGCGCAGCCGCTGATGTGAAGCAGCCCACTCCGCGGCATGAGGTGACTCGTCGCTGTGGCGGTCGCGTCGCCGTGGCCGGTCCGTACCAGGGCTGACGGGTACGGGAACGGGCCCCCGCGGGATCTCTCCGGCGGGGGCCCGTTCTCCTGCAACGACGCCGTCAGGCGTCCTGGCGTTCCCGCGCGAGGGAGTTCACCCGGCCGCGGACCAGGTACCAGCCACCGACCAGGGCCGCCGCGATCAGCGGCAGGAACATCACGGTCGTACGGCCCACACCGCCGCCCCACCACATCAGAAAGACCACGCTGGCGAGGAAGAGCAGCGTGAGGATCTGGGTGTACGGGGCCCAGGGCAGCCGGTAGGCGGGGCGGGTGACCCGGCCGTCCTGTGCCCGGTGCCAGAACAGCAGCGAACAGAGCATGATCATGCCCCAGGTGCCGAGGATGCCGATCGAGGCGAAGTTCAGCACGATCTCGAAGGCCTGGCCGGGCACGAGGTAGTTGAGCGCGACGCCCAGCACACCGAATCCGGCGGTCAGCAGGATGCCGCCGTAGGGCACCTGGCCCTTGTTCATCCGGCCGGTGAACCTGGGCGCGGAGCCCGACAGCGCCATGGAGCGCAGGATGCGGCCGGTGGAGTACAGACCGGAGTTCAGGCTGGAGAGCGCCGCGGTCAGCACGACGAGGTTCATCACGCCGGCCGCGCCCGGGACGCCGAGCTTGTCCATGACGGTGACGAAGGGGCTCTGGCCATCGGAGTACGCCGTGTACGGGAGGAGCAGCGCGAGCAGTACCACCGAGCCGACGTAGAACAGACCGACACGCCACATGATCGAGTTGATCGCCTTGGGCATGATCTTTTCGGGGCTTTCGGTCTCACCCGCGGCGACGCCGCACAGCTCGACGGAGGCGTACGCGAAGACGACGCCCTGGATCACCAGCAGCATCGGCAGCATGCCCGCCGGGAAGATGCCGCCGCTGTCGGTGATGGTGGAGAAGCCGGGGGTGTGGCCGTCGACCGGGTGCTGAGTGACCACCAGGAAGATGCCGATCAGCATGAAGGCGACCAGCGCGGCCACCTTGATGATCGCGAACCAGAACTCCATCTCACCGAAGTACTTCACCGAGATGAGGTTCGCGGTCAGGACGACGGCGAGTGCGATCAGCGCGAGGACCCACTGGGGGATGTCGCTGAACATGGCCCAGAAGTGCGCGTAGGTGGCGGCCGCGGTGATGTCGGCGACCGCGGTGGTCGACCAGTTGAGGAAGTAGAGCCAGCCGGCCGCGAAGGCGCCCTTCTCGCCCATGAACTCACGGGCGTACGAGACGAAGGCGCCGGACGAGGGGCGGTAGAGCACCAGCTCGCCGAGCGCGCGGACCACGAAGAAGGCGAAGACGCCGCAGACCGCGTAGGCGATGGCGAGGGAAGGGCCGGCGCCGGCCAGCCTGCCGCCCGCGCCGAGGAACAGCCCGGTGCCGATCGCTCCGCCGATGGCGATCATGTTGATGTGGCGGGACTTGAGGTCCTTGCTGTAGCCGGCGTCGCCCGCGTCGACATGGGGGGAGCTCTTCGCCGGTGCCCCGGCGGCGAGCGTTTCGGCCGCGGTGGTGCGGTCACTCATGGAGAGGTTCGCCTTCGTGAGGGGACGGGGGCCCGGCCGAAGCCGGTGGGGGGTGGTCACCCTGGCATGGCCCGAGGGCACATAACCCGACGGCACATCATCACGGCAACCCTGCGATTTTGGCAGTGGCCAACCTCACGCAGGAATAGATCTGAGGTGTTTCAGAGGTTACGCCGCAGTAAACCAAGGTCACCCACGAGCTCGACTCTCCGGGGCGCGAGCGGCTCCGGACGGCTCAGGGCGCCAGCACATCCAGTTCGGCGAGCGCCCCGACGGAGATCTGGCGGGTGATCTCCTCGGCCCGGACCGCGTCGCCCTCACGGACCGCCTCGGCCACCTGGACATGCAGGGTCACGGCCGCCGGATCGGGGTCGTCGAACATCACCTGATGGTGCGTACGTCCGGCGAGGACCTCGGCGACCACATCGCCGAGCCGCGCGAACATCTCGTTGCCCGAGGCGTTCAGCACGACACGGTGGAAGGCGATGTCGTGCTTCAGATACCCCTCGAGCTGATGTCCGCGCGATGTGGCGACCATGCCGAGGGCGCACTCGGTGAGTTCGGCGCACTGCTCGGGGGTGGCGTTGCGGGCGGCGAGCCCGGCCGCGACCGGCTCGATGGCGGAGCGCAGCACGGTCAGTGAGCGCAGCTGGCGCGGGCGGTCGGTGCCGGCCAGCCGCCAGCGGATGACCCGCGGGTCGTAGACGTTCCATTCCTCGGTCGGGCGGACGGTCACACCGACCCGGCGTCGGGACTCCACGAGGTGCATCGACTCCAGTACCCGGACCACTTCACGGACGACGGTGCGCGAGACGTCGAAGCGCTGCGCCACCTCGTCGGTGCGCAGCACGCTGCCCTGCGGATACTCGCCCGCGGTGATCGCGAGGCCGAGGGTGTCCAGCACATGGATATGGAGGCCCCGGCCCTCAGTGGTCATGGGGCAAGAGTACGGGGCACGGTTCGCAATCTAAAAGTATGACGTTTATGTCTCGACCATTGAATACGTCATACCTAATGGGCTTCAGTGGCTCGACGGACCGATGTCGACGAAGACAGCGAGGCACGTAGATGAGCACCCCCCACGTCGTCGTGGTGATGGGCGTGGCAGGCACCGGCAAGACCACGATCGGCCCCCTGCTCGCCGCCGCGCTGGGCGTCCCGTACGCCGAGGGCGACGATTTCCATCCCCCGGCGAACATCGCCAAGATGTCGGCCGGCACCCCGCTGGACGACGCGGACCGCGGGCCCTGGCTCGATGCCATCGGGCAGTGGGCGCACAGCCGGGCGGGGTTGGGCGGAGTGGTCTCCAGCTCCGCGCTCAAGCGGGTCTATCGCGACCGGTTGCGGGCCGCCGCACCCGGTGCCGTCTTCCTCCATCTCACCGGCGACCGGGCGCTCGTCGAGCAGCGGATGTCCGAGCGCAAGGGTCACTTCATGCCCGCCGCGCTGCTGGACTCGCAGTTCGCCACGCTCCAGCCGCTCGGCAGGGACGAGGCGGGCGTCGCCGTCGATGTGTCCGGCTCCCCGGAAGAAATAACCGAACGGGCCGTCGCCGCGCTGCGCCGGCTCGAGAGCTAAGGAATCGCCACCGTGACCAGTCTCAGCGTCGAGACGCTGGCAGCGGACGCCACCGAAACGATCACTTCGGCCGGCAACGCGCAGTTGGGCATCGCCGTCCTGGCGGGCATTGCCGTCATCGTCCTTCTCATCACCAAGTTCAAGGTCCATGCGTTCCTGGCGCTGACCATCGGCTCACTGGCTCTCGGCGCGTTCGCCGGCGCCCCGCTGGACAAGGTCATAGTCAGCTTCACCACCGGCCTCGGCACCACCGTCGCCGGTGTGGGCGTGCTCATCGCGCTCGGTGCGATCCTCGGCAAGCTCCTCGCCGACTCCGGCGGCGCGGACCAGATCGTCGACACGATCCTCGCCAAGGCGGGCGGTCGCGCCATGCCGTGGGCGATGGTGCTCATCGCCTCGGTGATCGGGCTGCCGCTCTTCTTCGAGGTCGGCATCGTGCTGCTGATCCCGGTGGTACTGCTCGTCGCCAAGCGCGGCAACTACTCGCTGATGCGGATCGGCATCCCGGCCCTGGCCGGCCTCTCCGTGATGCACGGGCTGATCCCGCCGCACCCCGGACCGCTGGTCGCGATCGACGCCATCGGCGCCAACCTCGGCGTCACGCTGGCGCTCGGTGTGGTGGTCGCCATTCCGACCGTGATCATCGCGGGTCCGGTGTTCTCCCGATTCGCCGCGCGCTGGGTGGACATCCCGGCGCCGGAGCGCATGATTCCGCAGCGCCCTTCCGAAGACCTGGACCGGCGTCCCGGCTTCGGCGCCACCGTGGCCACCGTGCTGCTGCCGGTCGTCCTCATGCTGGTCAAGGCGCTCGTGGACATCGTCGTCGACGACAAGGAGAGCGGCATCCAGCGTGTCACCGATGTCATCGGCTCACCGCTCATCGCCCTGCTCGCCGCGGTCGTCGTCGCAATGTTCACGCTGGGCCGCGCGGCCGGGTTCACCAAGGAACGGCTCTCCTCCACCGTCGAGAAGTCGCTCGCCCCGATCGCGGGCATCCTGCTGATCGTCGGCGCGGGCGGCGGCTTCAAGCAGACGCTGATCGACGTCGGCGTGGGCCAGATGATCCTGGACTTCTCCAAGAGCTGGTCGATTCCGGCGCTGCTGCTGGCCTGGCTCATCGCCGTGGCCATCCGTCTGGCGACCGGTTCGGCGACCGTGGCGACGATCTCCGCCGCCGGTCTGGTCGCGCCGCTCGCGGCCGATATGTCGACCACACACGCGGCCCTGCTGGTGCTGGCGATCGGCACGGGCTCGCTCTTCTTCAGCCATGTCAACGACGCCGGATTCTGGCTGGTGAAGGAGTACTTCGGGATGAGTGTCGGCCAGACGATCAAGACCTGGTCGGTGATGGAGACGATCATCTCCGTGGTCGGCCTCGGCTGCGTACTGCTGCTGTCACTCGTCCTCTAGCCGGTCGTCCAGCCACAGCGGGTGTTCCCGCTTCGCCCACGGGCGCTCGACCGACCCGGTACGCATACCCCTGCGTGCCTCCGGGTCGGCGAGCGCCATGGCGATGTGTCCGGCCAGCACGATGCCGACGGTCAGCGACAGCCAGTCATGGACGAACGTCGCGCTGGTCCGCCAGACCAGCGGGGTCAGGTGGGTGAACCACATCAGCAGCCCGGTCGCCAGCATCACCAGCACCGCGCCCGCGATCCACCCGGCGTACACCTTCTGCCCGGCGTTGAACTTGCCCGCGGGACGGGACTCGGGACGGCGGTCGCGTCGGCGGGCCGCGCGCAGCCACGTCCGGTCGTGCGGCCCGAAGCGGTTCAGCCTGCGCAGATCGGCACGGAAGGCGGGCGAGGCGAGACCGAGCAGGAACGGTACGGGCAGCAGCAGCCCGGCCCACTCATGGACGGTGACCACCAGGTAGCGGCGGCCGACGAGTTCGGCGATCTGGGGTACGTAGAGAGCCGCGGCGGTCGCCACGCACAGCAGCATCAGCGCGGCAGTCGTACGGTGCACCCAGCGCTCGGCGCGGCTGAACCGCCGTACTTGCGGGGGCCGTTCAGACTGTGGGGGTGTCAGTGCGGCCGTTGGACCGGCCGACCCAGGCGTCGACGTCATAGCCCCGCTCCTCCCAGTAGCCGGGCCGGACGCCGTCGGTGACGGTGATCCCGGAAAGCCATTTCGCCGACTTGTAGAAATACATCGGTGCGACATAGAGCCGGACCGGGCCGCCGTGGGAGTGGCTGACCGGCTTGTCCTGCATCTGCAGGGCAACCAGCACATCGTCGCGACGGGCCTGCGGCAGCGTGAGGCTCTCGCTGTACGTGCCGTCGAAACAGCTGAAGCGGATCGCCCTGGCCTCGGGGCGTACGCCCGCGGCGTCCAGCAGCAGCGACAGCTTGACCCCCGCGAACGGGGTGTCGGGGACCCGCCAGCCGGTGACGCACTGGACGTCGCGCACGACCCGGGTCTGCGGCAGCCTGCGCAGCGCGTCCAGCGTGTAGGTCGCCGGGCGGTCGACCAGACCGTCGACGGTCAGCCGGTAGCTCCGCTCGTCCTTGCGCGGTACGGAGGAGGCGACCGAGTAGTAGCGGAAGCCTCCGCCGTTGGGCAGCAGCCCGCTCAGACCGGTCGGGTCCTTGTCCGAGGCCGCGCCGAGGAAGGATTCGAGCCCGCGCTGCAGATAGGGCGCCGCCACGACTCCGGTCGCGCCGAGGCCGAGCATGCCGAGCACCAAGCGGCGCCCGACGGGCGCGCCCTCGGTGTCGGAGTGGTGTGTGGTCACCCTTTGATTCGAACACTGCGGGCCTTGAGAAGCCAGAAGAACCGGCCGCACGTCAGACTTTCGTCACACTCCGTCGGCAAGTGGCGTTTCGGGGCCCGCCCTCGATCTCCGGACGGGCCGGCATCCGCCCTAGCCCACCGCTTTCGCCGCTGCCCGCCCCGCTGCCCGCCCCGAGAAGATGCAGCCGCCGAGGAACGTGCCCTCCAGCGAGCGGTAGCCGTGCACCCCGCCGCCGCCGAAGCCGGCCGATTCGCCCGCCGCGTACAGACCCGCCAGCGGCTGGCCGTCCTCGCCGAGCACCCGCGAGGACAGGTCGGTCTCCAGGCCTCCGAGGGATTTGCGGGTGACGATATTCAGCCGTACGGCGATGAGCGGTCCGGCCTTGGGGTCGAGGATGCGGTGCGGTGCGGCGGTACGTATGAGCTTGTCGCCGAGATAGTTGCGGGCCCCGCGGATGGCTGTGACCTGGAGGTCCTTGGTGAACCGGTTCTTGATCTCCCGGTCCCGCGCGGTGATCTCGCGCCGCAGCTCCGCCTCGTCGATCAGCGCCTCCTTGGTGAGTGCGTTCATCCCTCGTACGAGTGCGGAGAGATCGTGCTCGACGACGAAGTCGACGCCGTTGTCCATGAAGGCCTTCACCGGGCCCGGGACATCGGCCCTGGCGCGCCCGATCACATCGCGGATCGACTTCCCGGTCAGATCCGGGTTCTGCTCGGAGCCCGACAGTGCGAACTCCTTGCCGATGATCTTCTGGTCGAGCACGAACCAGGTGTAGTCGTGACCGGACTTCATGATGTGTTCGAGCGTGCCGAGCGTGTCGAAGCCGGGGAAGAGCGGGACGGGCAGCCGCTTGCCGCGCGCGTCCAGCCAGAGGGAGGACGGGCCGGGCAGGATGCGGATGCCGTGCCTGGCCCAGATCGGGTTCCAGTTCTCGATGCCCTCGGTGTAGTGCCACATCCGGTCGCGGTTGATGTGGCTCGCGCCCGCGCCCTCCGCGATGCCGAGCATCAGCCCGTCGACATGCGCGGGAACGCCGGAGAGCATCTTCCGGGGCGGGGTGCCGAGCCGCTCGGGCCACTGGGCGCGTACGAGATCGTGGTTGCCGCCTATGCCGCCCGAGGTGACGATCACCGCCTGCGCGCGGAACTCGAAGGCGCCGGCCACCTCCCGGCTGCTCGCGGTGCCGCGCTCGGCGGCGGACGGTTCGAGGACCTCGCCGCTGACGGTGTCCAGCACTCCCGCGCTGCCGCTCAGCCCGGTGACGCGGTGCCGGAACCTCAGCTGGACCAGGCCGCGCGCGACGCCTTCCCGGACCCGGCGTTCGAAGGGTGCGACCACGCCGGGTCCGGTGCCCCAGGTGACGTGGAAACGCGGTACGGAGTTGCCGTGGCCGGTGGCGTCGTATCCGCCGCGCTCGGCCCAGCCCACCACCGGGAAGAACCGCATTCCCTGCGCGTGCAGCCAGGCCCGCTTCTCGCCGGCGGCGAAGTCGACGTATGCCTCGGCCCACTCGCGCGGCCACCGGTCCTCGTCGCGGTCGAACCCGGCGGTGCCGAGCCAGTCCTGGAGCGCCAGGGCCCTGCTGTCCTTGATCCGCATCCGCCGCTGCTCGGGCGAGTCGACGAAGAACAGCCCGCCGAAGGACCAGTGCGCCTGCCCGCCGATGGACTGCTCGGGCTCCTGGTCGAGAAGGATGACCTTGCGCCCCGCGTCGACGAGCTCCGCGGTGGCCACCAGGCCTGCCAGCCCTGCCCCGATCACGATCACATCAGCGTCGTACGCCATGAGTTCCATCCTTGTCGGGCTCGGCCGTGTCAGGGGCGCGTGCGGTGGTCCGATCTTCGGTACGGGTCAGTAACTAGTCAACAGTCCGGTCGGCCGGTGATTGGATGGGGGCATGACTCCCGCTGACGAAATCCTGGACATCGTCGATGAGAACGACGAGGTGATAGGCCAGGCTCCGCGCGGCGAGGCATACGCCCGCCGGATGCGCCACCGTTGTGCGTTCATCCTCGTCAGGGACGCGGAGGGCCGGATCTTCGTCCACCGTCGTACGGCGACGAAGCTTGTCTTCCCCTCGCTGTACGACATGTTCGTCGGCGGCGTCGTCGGCGCGGGCGAGAGCTACGACGAGGCGGCGCTGCGCGAGGCCGAGGAGGAGCTCGGGGTCCGAGGACTCCCCCGGCCCGAACCGCTGTTCAAGTTCCTGTACGAGAACGGCGAGCAGACCTGGTGGTCGGCCGTGTACGAGGTCCGCTGCGAGCTGCCCGTGCACCCTCAGGCCGAGGAGATCGCCTGGCACGACTTCCTGCCGGAGGATGAGCTGGAGCGGCGGCTCGGTGAGTGGGAGTGGGTGCCGGACGGGCTCGCGGCGTACGAACGGGTGCGGGAGTCGGGTACGCGGCCCTCCTGACCGGGCGTCGGTGCCCGGTCGGAGGTGATGCCCGGCGCCGGGGAAGCGCGCGGGGGTGTGGCCGCTGCCACGGACCGGGATCGTGCTGCCGTCCCGTACGGCCCGACTCGGCAGCTGCCGGATGGAGTTGCCGAGGATCGGACAGCGGCTCCCGCGTACCGCCGCCCGGTGGCCGGGGCCACTGACAACTCCGCGGGTAGGGTGCGGCAGGTGAGCGAAATCGGACAGAGCCTGCGGCTGTGGTTCGCGCCCCAGCGGGTGCGGGAGGAGGGCGAGACTCCCGACTACCGGTTCTCGCTCGCCAATGAGCGGACCTTTCTCGCCTGGCTGCGTACGGCGCTCGCACTGATCGGCGGCGGGTTCGCGGTCGACCAGTTTCTGCCGGACCTGGCCTGGGGATTGCGCGCGGGGATGGCGCTCGGGCTGCTGGGCGCCGGGGTGCTGTGCGCGCTGCGCGCTGTGAATCACTGGGTGCGGTGCGAGCGGGCGATGCGGCGGGGCGAGGACCTGCCCGTTTCGCGGTTCCCGACCCTCCTGAGCATGGTGATCGCCGTCGTCGCGGTGGCGATGGTGGTGGTCGTTCTCTTCGGCTGGGAGGGCGGGCGTTGACCGCAGGGCCGGAGCGGGATCCGGGGCTGCAGCCCGAGCGGACCCGGCTGGCGTGGCGCAGGACCACCCTGGCGTTCACCGTGGCGGCCGTGCTCGCTGCCCGGCAGGCGGCCGGCGGTGATCTGGGCACTGCCGGGTTCATCGCGGTGGCCTGCAGTGCCCTGGTGTGGCTGGGTTTTCTGCGGGTGGCTCACCGGCGCGTGCACGCGCTGGGTACCGGCCCCAGACCGCAGGCGCTGCCGGGCCGCGCCGCGCTGGCAGCCGTGGCCTGCACGGTCGCCCTGGCCGGTTTCGCGGTCGCGGTGATCGTCTGAGCTCAGGCCTCCCGTCGGCTCGGGCTTCCGGTCGGCTCGGGCTTCCGGTCGGTTCGGGCCGCCCGGTCGACGGTGACGACGATCCTGCCGCGGGTGCGGCCCTCCGCGTCCGGCGCTTGGGCCTCGGCCGCCTGTTCCGGCGGGAAGGTCCGGTCCCCATGGAATCCGACCCTCAGCCGCGGTCAGCGCCGGCGCAGGCCGGGTCTGCACGAGCGCCCCGGGCCGGTCGGCGCGCGCCTGCGCGGTGTGCGCGGTCATCCTGTTTCCCGGGCGTGGCACGGGGCCGGGACACGGACGGAGAGAGTCCCGACGGCTAGCCTGAAGAGCGACAGAACGCCACGAATCACATCAAAGGTGAGCGTCATGACCGTTCTCCACCACGAACATCCCACGCATGAGCACACGCACGGTCCGGCCTGCGGACATACCGAGGTTCCGCACGGCGACCACGTGGATTACGCGCACGACGGCCACCTCCACCGGGCGCACTCCGGGCACTGGGACGAGTGCGAGCCGGGCGAGCATGTCTCGCACAGCGGCCATGCGCACGATCACGGCCCGGGCTGCGGGCACCCCGCCGTGAAGCACGGCGACCATATGGACTACGTCCACGACGGACACCGGCACGCCCAGCATGACGGCCACTGGGACGACCACTGAGCACGGCCGGCTCCCGCCTTCCCCCGCGCCCCGGCCAACTGGCAGTCTGTTACCGCTCGGTTCGGCCTTGACCCGGGGGAGTTCAGTTGTCTGCAACGGATCCGTACACCATCCGGCTCGCCCCGGAAGTGCACGCCTATGTCCAGCCGGACGGCGGCTGGTGCCTGAACAACGCGGGGTTCGTCAGCGACGGGGAGTCGACCCTCCTCATCGACACCGCCGCCACGGAACGGCGGGCGCGAGCGCTGCGTGAGGCGGTCCTGGCGAGCGGCGTCCCGCTGCCCCGCACCATCGTCAATACGCATCACCACGGCGATCACACCTACGGCAACACGGTCTTCACTCCGCGAGCCGTGGTGATCGGGCACGACCTGTGCCGCAGCGAGCAGTTGTCGGCAGGCCATCAGCTCCATCTGATGTGGCCGCGGACCGACTTCGGCGACATCACGATCACCGCGCCCACCGTGACGTACAACGACCGGCTCACCGTCCATGTCGGTGACATCGAGGTGCGGCTGATCCACCCCGGCGGCGTCGCGCACACCCTCGGCGACACCATCGTGCATCTGCCGCGGCAAAGGGTGGTCTTCACCGGGGACCTGATCTTCCAGGGCGGCACGCCCTTCATCCCGATGGGCTCGCTGAGCGGGTCCCTGCGGGCACTGGACGTGCTGCGCTCGCTCGACGCGACGACGGTCGTCCCCGGCCACGGTCCGGTCACCGACCCGTCGGCCTACGACGCGACGGAGCGCTATCTGCGGTACGTCGCCGAGCTGGCCCAGGAGGGACGCGCCAAGGGGCGCACTCCGCTGGAGACGGCGCGTGAGGCGGATCTCGGGGGCTTCGCCGATCTGCGGGAGAGTGAGCGCCTGGTGGCGAATCTGCACCGGGCGTACGTGGAGCTGGACGGGCAGCCGGAGGGCTCGCCACTGGATCCCGTGCTGGTCTTCGGCGATATGGCGGCGATGAACGGCGGCGTGCCGGTGGCCTGCCACGCCTGAGCGGTCCCGCCGCCTGACCGACAGCGACCTGGTTCCCGTATGTCACGGACCCACCTGGATGTGATCCGACGCGGTGTGATCCGGACCCGGGTTCCGCCGCGCACTGGACGACATACCGACTGGTCGGTCATCATGAACCGGATCCGTTCCTATGCGCCCCCGGAGGTGCCAACCATGAGCTCAGTCCCCCCGCCAGGCCTCGATCCCGAGCAGCTGCGCGGTTATCTCGACCGCGAGCGTCCGGGTCTGGTGAGCGGACCGCTCAGCGCCCGGCTGATCCAGGGCGGCCGCTCCAACCTCACGTACTCCGTGACCGACGGAACCGGCCGCTGGGTCGTCCGCAGGCCGCCGCTCGGGCATGTGCTGGCCACCGCGCACGACATGAAGCGTGAGCACCGGGTGATCAGCGCACTGCACCCGACCGCCGTGCCGGTGCCCGAGCCCGTGCTGCTGTGCGAGGACGAGGCGGTGATCGGGTCGCCGTTCTATGTCATGGAGTTCGTGGACGGCACTCCGTACCGTACGGCCGAGGAACTGGCACCGATCGGATCCCGGCGCACCCGGGACACGGTGCTCGGCCTGGTCGACACCCTCGTGGAACTGCATGCCGTGAACCCCGAGTCGGTGGGTCTGGGCGACTTCGGCCGGCCCGAGGGCTTCCTCGACCGGCAGCTGCGGCGGTGGGGCAAGCAGTTGGACGCCTCCCGCAACCGCGAACTCGCCGGCATCGACGAGCTGCACGCCGCACTCGGCGGCTCGCTGCCCGCCTCCCCCACAGCCACCGTCATCCACGGCGACTACCGGCTGGACAACGTCCTGGTCGGCGAGGACGACCGGATCAAGGCGGTGCTGGACTGGGAGATGTCGACCCTCGGCGATCCGCTGACCGACCTCGGTCTGCTGGTGATGTACAGCGCCAGGCTGGAGCTGCCCGACTCTCCGATCAGCACGACCGCGGGAGCGCCGGGCCATCCGGACGCTGCCGAGCTGATCGAGCGGTACGCCGCCCGCTCCGGCCGCGACACCTCCGCCATCTCCTGGTACACGGCCTTCGCCTGGTTCAAGCTCGCCGTGATCCTCGAGGGCATCCACTACCGCTACACCCTCGGCCAGACCGTCGGCGCCGGCTTCGACCGGATCGGCGATCTCGTCCCCGTCTTCATCGAGCACGGCCGCACCACCCTCCAGGAAGGCTGAGTACACCCATGGACTTCGCATTCGACGCGCGCACCGAGGAGCTGCGTGCCCGGCTGCTCGCCTTCATGGACGAGCACGTCTACCCGGCCGAGGCGATCGAGCACGAGCAGCGCCTGCAGCTGGCCTCGCCGTGGGACACCCCGGTGATCGTGGAGGAGCTGAAGGCCGAGGCGCGCAAGCAGGGCCTGTGGAACCTCTTCCTGCCCGATGCCGAACACGGCGCCGGACTGACCAACCTGCAGTACGCGCCGCTCGCCGAGATCACCGGTCGCAGCCCGCACCTGGCCCCGACGGCGCTGAACTGTGCCGCTCCGGACACCGGGAACATGGAGGTGCTCGCGCAGTTCGCCACCGACGACCAGAAGAAGCAGTGGCTGGAGCCGCTGCTCGCCGGTGAGATCCGGTCGGCGTTCGCGATGACCGAGCCCGAGGTCGCCTCGTCCGACGCGACGAACATCCAGACGCGGATCGAGCGCGACGGTGACGACTACGTCATCAACGGCCGCAAGTGGTACATCTCCGGGGCGATGAACCCCCTCTGCAAGATCTTCATCGTGATGGGCAAGACCGACCCGGACGGCGACGACATCCGCCGCCAGCAGTCGATGATCCTGGTTCCGCGCGACGCCCCCGGTCTCGAAGTCCGGCGCGCCATGCAGGTGTACGGCTACGAGGACCACTCGCACGGCGGCCACGCCGAGATCGTCTTCAACAATGTCCGGGTGCCCGCCTCGAACCTCATCGGTGAGGAGGGCGGCGGCTTCGCCATCGCCCAGGCGCGCCTCGGCCCTGGCCGTATCCACCACTGCATGCGGCTGATCGGCATGGCCGAGCGGGCCATCGAGCTGATGTGCCGGCGGGCCGTGTCGCGTGAGGCCTTCGGCAAGGCGATCGCCCAGCAGGGCGTCGTGCAGAACTGGATCGCGGACGCCCGGGTGACGGTCGAGCAGCTGCGTCTCCTGGTGCTGAAGACCGCGTGGCTGATGGACACGGTCGGCAACCGCGGTGCGCACGCGGAGATCCAGGCCATCAAGATCGCCACCCCGCGCGCGGTCGTGGACATCCTCGACAAGGCGGTCCAGGTGCATGGCGCGGGCGGTGTGAGCCAGGACTTCCCGCTGGCCGAACTCTGGGCCGCGGCACGGACGTTGAAGCTGGCGGACGGCCCGGACGAGGTGCACCAGCGCTCGCTGGCGCGGCGTGAGCTGAAGCAGTACATGTAGGCATTCGCCGGGGCTCCGCCCCGGATGCCGGTCCTCAGTCAGCCGGGCGGGCCTGATTCCAGGCCCGCCCGGCTGACTGAGGACACAACGGCGACTACGGGCGCAGCGCGCGCAGCAGCATGTCCGCGAGGTGGTCGGCGACCTGCTGCGGAGTGAGCGGGCCGTCCGGGCTGTACCAGGTGGACAGATGATGGACCGAGCCGAAGTGGTAGTCCACCACCAGGTCGGCGGGGGTGGCCGAGGAGAACACCCCGCTCCGCTGGCCCTCCTCGACCAGCGCGCGGAACCGCTCGTGATAGCGGCGGCGCTCGGCACGTACCTGCTTGTGCTTCTCCGGGCTCAGATGATGCATCGACCGGAAGAAGATCGCCGCGTCGTCGAGGTTGTCGATCGTGGTCACGACCACATCGGCCGCGGCCCCGCGCAGCCGCCGCTCCACCGGCTCATCGGCGTTCGCGTAGGCGTCGAGCCGCTCCTGCTGGATCCGGAGCACTCGCGCGTAGACCTCCTGGAGCAGGTCTTCCTTGGAGCCGAAGTAGTGGTAGAGCGCCCCCTTGGTGACGCCGGCCGCCTCGACGATCTCCTGCACGGAGGTGCGGTCGTAGCCGCGTTCGGCGAAGAGCCGGGTGGCGGCGGCCAGCAGCCTCTGCGGGACAGGGGCGCCGTCCCCGTCCGTCGTCCTGGCCATTGCCGCCACCCACCTCTCGTTCAGTACCACTGAGTAACTTACTTGTTGAAACGCAGTTCCCGCCGGAGGATCTTCCCACTTGTCGTTTTGGGCAGTTCCGGCAGGATCTCCACCACCCGCGGGTACTTGTACGCGGCCAGCCGCTCCGCGCAGTACGCGGAGATTTCAGCCGGTTCCACGTCGACTCCAGGGCGCAGGCTGACGTATGCCTTGACCGTTTCCCCACGGTAGTCGTCGGGGACGCCCACAACGGCCGCCTCGCGCACCGCCGGGTGGGTGTAAAGGACGTCCTCGACCTCGCGCGGCCAGACCTTGAAACCGGAAGCGTTGATCATGTCCTTCTTGCGGTCGACGACATAGAGCCAACCGTCAGCGTCCATGAAGCCGATGTCTCCGGTGCGCAGCTCGCCGTCCGGGAACGCCTCGGCGGTGGCGTCCGGCAGCTTCCAGTAGCCGGGCACGACCTGGGGACCGCTGACCGCGATCTCACCCGGCTCGCCGAAGGGCACCTCCTCGCCCGTCTCGTCGATGATCCGCACCAGCGTGTCCGGCCCCGGCACGCCGACGGAGAGGGTGCCGGAGGCCGGGTCGACCGGGGCCTCCTTCTCCGGCGGCACGGAGGCGCAGGGCGCTGTGCACTCGGTGAGGCCGTAGCCGTTGCGGACGTACGGGCCGAAGCCGGCGCGGAACCTCTCGACCAGCGCGGGCGGCACCGGGGCGCCGCCCGAGGAGATCACCTGAAAGGAGTCGAAGTGCTCGCGGGTGGCGGTGGGCTGTGCGGCGAGCGCCATGAAGGCGGTGGAGGGTCCCACGGTGTACGCGGGCCGGTGCTCCGCGAAGGCGTCGAGGACAACGCCCGCCTCGAAGCGGTAGGCGAGCGCAAGGGTGCCGGCGTTGGCGATACAGGCGGCGAGCTGGCAGACCATGCCGGTGATGTGGAACAGGGGCGCGAGCGCGAAGTAACAGGCACCCTCGGGCAGAGGGTGGCCGGTGCGCTGGCGCTCGGCGTTGTAGGTGATGCCGCCGTGGAGGTTCATGGCCCCCTTGGGAGTGCCACTGGTGCCCGAGGTGTAGCTGATCAACGCCACGTCGGCGGTGGCGAGTTCACGGTCCACCGGAGCAGTGTGCCCGGCGCGGGCCACGCTCACCAGATCGTCGGCGTCCACCGCCTGCGGCAGCCGCTCGAAGCCGAGGACACGGGCGTCGTTCCGGGTCTGCAGATCGAGTTCGCAGGCGGTGAGCGCGATACGTACGGACGAGACGGCGGCGCTCGCGCGCAGATAGGTCTCCCAGGCACGGTCCGAGCAGATCAGCGCGGTGACGTCGGCGTCGTTCAGTACGTGCGACACCTCGGCCGACTTGTACATCGGGTTGAGCGGGACGACGGTGGCGCCGGCCTTCCAGGCACCCAGCAGCGCGATCACGAAGTGCGGGGAGTTCTGCAGCATGATCGCGACACGGTCGCCGCGCCTGACACCGCGTGCGGCGAGATGGCCCGCGACGGAGTCGGAGAGCGCGTCGGTCTCGCGGTAGCTGAGCCGTCCGTCGAAGTAGGCGAGGGCGGTGTGCTCGGGGGCCCGTTCGACGGCGGCGCGGAAGGAGTGCACCACGGTCGCCGGCGGGGTGATGTCGGCGCGCTGGACGTCAGTGAGCTGGGAGAGCCACGGCTTGGCGGCGTAGATCGAGGTCACCGGGCCGTCCCTTCCCACTTCTGCTGAAGGTGGTTCATACCGGTCAGCCAGCGTTCGGGCGTGGCGGCACGGGCCTGGTAGTACTCGGCGACCTCGGGGTGCGGCAGGATCAGGAAGCGGTCGGCCTCGATGCCCTCGAAGAGCGCGTCGGCGACGTCCTCGGGCTCGATCGCGGTCGGCGCGAGGACGAGCTCTCCCGCCGATCCGGCCGCCGTCAGCATGTCCGTACGCACGCCCTGGGGGCAGATCGCGTGGACCTTGATGCCGCGGTGGCGGTAGGTGAGCGAGAGCCACTCGGCGAAGGCGTACGCGCCGTGCTTCGTGACGCTGTACGGGGCCGCGCCGACCATGGTGAGCAGCCCGGCGGCGGAGACGGTGGAGACGAAGCGGCCGCTCCCCCGCTCCAGCCAGTCGGGCAGCAGGGTGCGGGCCGCGCGGACATGCGCCATGAGATTGACGTCCCAGGCGGCTGCCCAGACCTCTTCGTCGGCGAAGACGTCGCCGGGCGAGGCGAGGCCGGCGTTGGCGCAGTAGACGTCCACGGTGCCCCCCAGCGCGTCGCGGGCCGCTTCCACGATCTCCGAGGCGTCACCGGGGACCGCGGTCGCGCCGATCTCGTCGGCGATCGCCTTGGTCCTTGTGGGATCGAGGTCGTTGACCACGACGCGGGCGCCCTCCGCCGCGAACCGGCGGGCGAGTGCGGCGCCGATGCCGCCGCCCGCGCCCGTAACCACAACTCCAGCGCCGTGCACCGTACCCATCAAGCTCCGCCTCTCCGCGTGCCGACCATCACCGCAGACTAACCAGTCGGTATGTCGTGAGGGAAGGGGCGGGCCGTAAGGGGAGCGGCCGATGGACCGGAAGGCCGGATGCGAACCTGGAGGCGGGGTCGTTCCCCGCGGCCGGTGTGCGCGCTAGCGTGCGTGGCCATGACGGACGACGGTCACGGAGGTAGCCCGATGAGCCTGTCCAGACGAGGTTTGCTGGCCGCCGGAGGCGCGGCGGGCGCGCTGGCGGCGACATCCGGTTCGGCCGCGGCGCGGCCGGGGGCGTCCGTCGCGCGGTTCGGCGACGGCGGCCGGGTACGTACCGGTTTCGACCGGCTGGCCGCCGACGGATACGCACGGCTGTCCGGACAGCGGGTCGGGGTGGTCACCAACCCCACCGGGATCACCCGGGACGTACGCCACATCGTGGACGTCATGCATGCCGACGACCGGGTGGACATCGCCGCCGTCTTCGGTCCCGAACACGGCTTCCGCGGTACCGCGCAGGCAGGCGGTTCCGAGGGCCGCTACAACGACCCGGCGACCGGGCTGCCCGTCTACGACACCTACCTCAAGAGCGGGCAGCCGCTCGCCGACATCTTCACCGTGTCGGGCGTGGAGACGATCGTCTTCGACATCCAGGACGCCGGCGCCCGTTTCTACACGTACATCTGGACGCTCTACGACTGCATGCAGGCGGCGGCGCTGGCGGGCAAGCGCTTCGTGGTGCTCGACCGGCCGAACCCGGTGACGGGCAGGGCCGCCCTCGGCCCCGTGCTCGACAAGGGGTTCGCGAGCTTCGTGGGCCGCGAGCCGATCTCCCAGGCACACGGCATGACCGTGACCGAGCTGGCGGAACTGTTCAACGGTGAGTTCCTGACGAAGCCGGTGGAGTTGGAGACGGTACGGATGTCGGGCTGGCGGCGATCGGACTTCTTCGACGGGACGGGCCTGCCGTGGGTGCCGCCGAGCCCCAATATGCCGACGCCGGACACCGCGCTCGTCTATTCGGGGACCTGTCTTTTCGAGGGCACGAATCTGTCGGAGGGGCGCGGGACGACACGGCCGTTCGAGCTGCTGGGCGCGGAGGGCATCGACCGCAAGTGGGCGGAGGCCGTGAACACGCTCCGACTGCCGGGCGTCCGCTTCCGCGAGGCGTACTTCGCTCCGACCTTCTCCAAGTTCCAGGGCAAGACGATCGGCGGGGTCCAACTCCACGTCCACGAACGGAAGTCGTACGACCCGGTCCGTACGGGGATCGCTCTGCTGGTGACGGCGAAGCGGACCTGGAGCGGTTTCGCCTGGCGCCCGGACAACTGGATCGACAAGCTGACGGGCTCGGCGAAGGTACGCACGATGATCGACGCGGGTGCCGGGACGGACGAGGTGGTCGGGGCGTGGCAGAGCGAGCTGACTGCCTTCCGGGCCGTACGGAAGAGGTATCTGCGGTATTGACGGGCCCGGCCCACCGTACGACCGGCTCTGATCGGCTCTGACTGTCTTCGACCGACCGCGGCCGACATATGTCGCGGGTATGGCCGTCCCTCCCTTCCCGCAGGATGCTGTGTCATCAGGTGACAAAAACGGGGAGGGCCGGTCATGCCGGATATGAGTGTGGAGCCGTACCGGGACATCACCTTCGACAAGGACGGTGATGTCGATGCGCGGCAGCGCGACCGGCTGGCAAGGCTGGAGGTCACCGATCTGGTGATGTTCGCGCACGGCTGGAACAACTCGCCTTCCGTTGCGGCCCAGTTGTACTCGGCCTTCTTCGCGCCGTTTCCCGGGCTGCTGGCGGCATCGCCCGGTGTGCGGCTCGGATACGCGGGTGTCGTGTGGCCGTCGATGAAGTTCACGGACGAGCCGGTACCCGACTTCAAGCCGTCCGTCTTCGGCCCGTCGACGGAACCGGGGCTGGACGAGGCGACACAGGATGCCCTGATCGAGCTCTTCCCCGGACACCGGGCGACGGTGGAACGGCTGGCCCGGCTCCTGGACGAGCAGCCCGAGTCGGAGACCGCGTTCGCGGAGTTCGGCGTGCTGGCACGGCAGTTGGCCGAAGTGCCGGCCGGCGGGCTCGAGTCCGGCTTCACGGACGATCTGCCGCAGGACGAGCAGGGGCCGCCGGCAGTCCTGTACGAGGACGCGCTCACGATGTGCCGGAAGTTCACGCTGGCACTGGAGGAGACCGGGGCCATGACGGAGCAGTCCGGCGTTCGGTCCTTCTCGATCGGCGGCGGATTGAAGAAGGTGTGGAAGGGCGCGAAGGAGCTGCTGAGGCAGACGACGTACTACGCGATGAAGCGGCGCGCCGGGACTGTCGGCGAGCTGGGCCTCGGCCCGCTGCTCGGGCAGCTCGCCCGGTCCTCCCCCGATGTACGCGTCCATCTGGTCGGACACAGCCAGGGGGCACGGCTGGTCTCCTTCGCGCTGCGCGGACTGCCCGACGGCGTACGGAACGTGAAGTCACTGACGCTCCTTCAGGGAGCGTTCTCCCACTACGCGTTCGCGCCGAGCCTGCCGCACTCCCCGCACAGCGGCGGGGCTCTGCGCAGCTTGGAGCACCGGGTCGACGGTCCCGTGGTCGCCTGCTATTCACGGCACGACAGCGCGCTCGGGGTGATCTATCCGCTGGCGTCGAGCCTCGCCGGGGACGATGCGAGCGCGGTCGGGCCGGACAAGCGGTGGTGGGCGATGGGACACGACGGGATACAGGCTGTTGGGCAGACATCGCGGATAACACTCGAGCAGGCACTCCGCGACGGTATTCCGGGCTCGGGGTGCGTCAATGTGGACACGGCGTCGGTGGTGCGGCGCGGCGGACCGCCGGCGGGCGCGCACAGCGACATCTGTCATGAGGAGCTGGCGCGGGTGGTGGTTGCCGCCGGCCGCATCGGACGCTGAGTGGCCTCGACGCCCGTGCAAACCACGGCAGTTGTCATCGACCGGCCAACACCGGGCGACTGGCACCGGGCGACCGGCACCGGCCGACCGTCAGCGGTGAGTGTCACTGGCGAGCGGCCGGCGATGAGTGGTCACCTGTGTGACGGGAACTCCACGACCTGCTGGTACGTCGGCCGGTTCTGCCAGTTGACCCCCGGGTGGGTGATGCCGCCCAGCGCACGGTGGATGATCGAGTCCGTGCACCACTGGTTGCCCGCGCCGCAGCTGCCGTCGGCGGGGTAGACCTCGGTCGCCGGCTTGGCCGTGGCCTGCTTCAGCGTGGCGAGGAGTGCGTCACGGCAGGCGGCGAGGTCACCGTTGCCGCAGTACGTCCTCGCCAGCGGGCCCTGGACCGGCAGGCCCAGTACCTGGCGCAGATCCTTGTCCGCGAATGCCCACCAGCCGTACTGGAAGGCGGAGCCGCTGTGCGCGCCGGTCGCGCCATGGCCGGCCGCCGGGGATCCGTCGATCGCGAGGTTCCCGGCCAGAGCCCGGTAGAGACCGTCGCCGAGTCCCGGTCCGAACTCGGCCTCGGTCAAGAGCGGCCACCAGGCGTCCATGATGCGTACCGCGTCGGCATGGGTGTAGCTGTGCGAGCCGGGCGCCGTCTCCCTGCGCTGCGAGCCTGCCGCGCTCCAGGAGTCCAACTGCTGGATCGACGCGTTCAGTTGGGGGTCCGTAACGGGCTGAGAGCGCAGCACCTTCAGCAGCTCGGGCAGCAGCTGCTCGCCGCGCAGATCGGCGACGGCCGCCTCCGCCATGGCCCGGGTGAGCGAGGCACGGGTCACCCGGCCGTCCGCGACCAGCTTCGCCAATCGGTCATCGAGCAGATCGCCACGGTGCACGGCGCCGAAGCCGAATGCCGCGGTGGCGTACCCCTTGGCCTGCCGGTTGTTCCAGGAGATGTAGTAGTCCTGTCCGATGGACCGGGGGTGCTGGGCGAAGGGCGTGTACGAGGCGGTGTTGGCCGCCGGGTCGAAGCCCTGCCACTCGTACGGCTGCTCCGCCCTGACCGGCAGCGCCGGGTCGACGTCGGCCGCCCGTACCGGGTTCATGCCGCTGTTGAAATAGGCGGCGGTGCGCGAGTCGGCGTAGAACCAGTTGAAGGCGTAGTCGATGTGGTGGGCGGCCTGCTGGAAGGACGTGGCGTCCGTCACGTACGACGGGTCGTTGAGCATCTGGAAGCCGATGATCGAGTCGGCCTCGTGGCGGTAGGTGGTGCGCAGCGAGGTGTACGCGACGGGCTTGCCGCCCACCGTGGCGCGGTGGGTGACCATGCCGTACTTGGTCCGCCAGACCTGCATGCGGTAGGAGCCGGCAGCGGTGGAGTCGGCGACCGTCGGCTTCCAGGCGTTGCGGCGCTCCATTTTCTCCATGGGGGTGCAGACGCCGCGGTAGAGGTAGTGGTCGGCGTCCTTGCCCGGGGTGCCGCCGCCGGGTGCGCACAGCTCGACCGCATAGCTGTCGGTGATGTCCTGGGCGGCGGAGGTGGCGGACCAGGCGTAGTCCTGGCCTCGGCCCATCTGGACGTACATACCGATGCCGGCGAAGGAGACGCCGCGAGCGGAGATGCCGGGGCCCTGTATCTCCTGGAGCATCATCAGCTGTGGCGCGAAATAGCCGGTTTGCGGGCCGAAGACGGCGATCGGGTTGCCGCTCGCGGTGTTCTTGCCGGAGACGACGAGCGCGTTGGACATCCCGCGCCCGCCGCCGATGGAGCCGGGCGCGACAACTCCGTGGTCGTACATGCCCTGCGCGGGCCTGAGGTTCTCCGGGACCCGCAGCGGGGACTTGGCGTCGGTGCCCGCGGCGCCGGTCCTGTCGTGGACGAGCTGCTCGGGGACGAGAGATCCGGCGTCGGGCAGTGCGGTGCCGCGCGGGTTCGCGGGCTTGTTGGCGTACGGGAAACTGGTGCCGTCATGGACGGTGAGCACGGCCTCGGGATCCTCGCGCTGCCGGAAGGACTCCCAGACCCTGGTGCCTTCCACCAGGCCGTACTTCTGCTGGGCGGCGAGCAGGGAGAGAGCGGCCTGCACCTCGCCGCCGCCGCCTCCGCCGAACTGGCCGCCGACCACCGAGGCGATGGCGATGAGGTCGCTGAGTTTGAAGGGCTGGATCTCACCGGCGTTGGTGATCGAGTCGATATGGCCGGTCAGGACGTACTCGCCGGGGAAGTACCGTCCGTTCTTGGACTGCACCCGGTAGGCGTTGATGCCGTCGACGTAGGCCTGGGCATCGGCCATGGCCTGCTCGCCACGGGCGCCCTCGGTGGTGCGGATCCGCTCCGCCTGCGCCTCGTAGTCGGCCTCGGTGTACGGGGCGGAGGGCCAGAACTGCTGCTCCAGGCCCTGGTTGGCGAGCGCACCGCCGGCGAACGGGGTGAGTTCGCCCCGGCCGATGTGCCGGAAGAGGTCCATCATCCACAGCCGGTCCTGGCCGGCGGCGAATCCGGCGCCGTACTCGGTGCCGTAGCGGGTGGTGCCCTTGATGTGCGGGACGCCGGTCTTCCTGTCGCGGGTGATCGTGACGTCGGAGCGGGGTCTGGTGACGGACTCGGCCTGGCCTTCGGGGACACCGAAGGAGGAGTCGTTGAAGAAGTCGGTCAACTTGGCGTCGGTGAGTCCGCCGTAGCCGCCCACCAGGGAGTCGTAGCGGCCGAGTTGGTCGGAGCTGTGGGCGGGGCGGGTGCCGAGGACGCGGTGGGCGAGGATGTCGGCGAGGGTGGCGTTGCCGTTCTCGCCGGGCGGCAGGATGTCGGCGCACTGGCTCCGGCAGAGGTCGCCATCGGCGGACGCGGCGGGGGCCGCGGCTGCGGCCGTGGTCCGGGGCAGCGGGGCCATCAGCCCCGCGGCGAGCGCGAACACCGCGGCAGTGACGGCAGTTCTGAGTCTTCCGGTGCGTCGTCGCATGGATGCTCCTCGGGGAGGCCGATGCGCCGGAGGTTACCGACGGTATGACACGCAAGTAAGGTGAACATGCGTCACCTTTCGAACCACCGCACGGCGAGGCGATGTCCCACTGATGGCCGCCATCGAATTTTCGATGGAGCCGGATGGGGTAGTCGTACGTCCACTCTTTGACGCCGATGTACCAGCGACGGAGGTGGCAGTGCGATGGCCGGTTTCCGGAGTCTCGCGAGACAGGTGCGCGACCCACGATGTGACCTGGCGCTTCGGCGCTATTCACTGCGCAAGTGCCTGGAGCGGTTTGCCCCTTATGGGCACCGGGCGACCTGGGATCATCTGTGCGGGAAGCACAGAATCGAACCCGAGGACAGGGCCCCCGATCCGGCGCGGCTGGTGGCCGCGCTCGAGGAGTTGGAGGAGGCGCGGGCCGTCTGGCTCGCGTACGAGGAGAGTTTCGCCGACCGCCGGAAACGCGAGAAGCACGACGGGCTGAGGCGGCCCGGATTCATCGACGACTGGCACCGCCGGACCTGGGGCGGGAACGGGGTCGCACGCTGCGACATCCCCGCCGCCCATCCGGCGGCGCCGCTCGGTGATGTACTGCGCCGGCTGATTTCCGCACTGGAGACCGATCCCGGTGCGGCCTGTCCGGTGTGCGAGGGAACGAACATCGTCTGGCGGCAGGACCTCGCCCACGAACCGTGGTTCGGGCCGGTCTGCACGGGCTGCGGCATCGTCGTGCCGCAGCCCGTTCTGACGTCCGAGGCCGTGGCGGCGGCCAAGAGGGCCGGGCGCAGGGAACTGGCGTCGGTGGCGTGAGGCACGCGGGGGCGGGCCACGGCGTCGTTGCGCCCCCGCGTAGCCGACCCGGTGACGGTGGCCCTGTCAGTGGCGGCCGGCACCACCGAAGGCATCATCCCGGTCCGTCCGGACGGGCCCTGTCCGGCCGGTGACCGGCACTGCGGAGGACCGGGCCGACGGACACGCTCTGCCTGCCGGACGGCCGGCGTGCCGCGGTCCGTGCCCAACTGGTGTGCGCCGCCCCGGACATCGCCGATATTCGGTGGCCGCCCAACCTCGACAGCCCTCACAGTGGTGACGGCAATCCGTAACCGAGGAGGCGCCGATGTCGACGCTGCGAGTCACCGCAGAACTGCTCACCGTTCACGAGCACCCGAACGCCGATGCGCTCGAGCTGGCCCAGGTGGGTCTGTACCGCGCGGTCGTCGCCAAGGGCGCCTACCGCAGTGGTGACGCTGCCGTGTACATCCCGGAACAGGCGGTGCTGCCCGCGGAGTTGATCGAGGAGCTGGGGCTGACCGGGCGTCTGGCCGGCAAGGCGTCCGACCGGGTCAAGGCGGTGCGGCTGCGCGGCGAGCTGTCGCAGGGCATCGTGTGCCGGCCGCGGGCGCTCGCGGACCTCGATCTGGCGCAGGCGGCGGCCGACGGCACGGACTTCGCGGAGCTCCTCTCGATCACCAAGTGGTCGCCGCCCATCCCGCCCACGATGGACGGGGAGGTGGAGCGGGCGCCCGAACTGCTGCCGTGGGTCGACATCGAGAACATCCAGCGCTACCCGAAGATATTCGAGCCGGGTGAGCCGGTGGTGCTGACCGAGAAGCTGCACGGCTCGGCCTGCCTGCTGACGTACAGCGTGGCGGACGGAGAGCGAAGCGATACGGGGGTCCCCACGACCGAAGGCCGGGGGAAGGTGCAGGTGTCGTCGAAGGGCTTCGGCGCCAAGGGTCTGGCGCTCACCGAGGATCCGCGGAATCTGTACTGGCGCGCGGTGCACGGCCATGACGTCCCCGCGGTCGCGGCACGCCTCGCCGAGAAGCTGGGGGCGAGCCGGATCGGTCTCTTCGGCGAGGTGTACGGCGCCGGGGTGCAGGACCTCGGCTACGGCGCCAACGCGCGCTCCGAGGCGCTGGGTTACGCCGTATTCGACGTATCGGCGGAGATCGACGGCCAGGTCCGCTGGCTGGATCCGGCCGGGCTGCTGGAGGGTGAACTGCCGCTCGTACCAAGGCTGTACGAGGGTCCGTACGACATCGAGAAGGTGCTGGAGCTGGCAAGCGGGCGGGAGACCGTGTCCGGGCGCGAGTTGCATCTGCGCGAGGGGGTCGTGATCCGTCCGGCCACCGAGCGCTACAGCCCCGTGGTGGGCGGCCGCGCGATCGCCAAGGCGGTCAGCCCGGCCTATCTGACTCGCAGGGGCGGCACGGAGTACGAGTAGGGCGACCCTGCGCGGACCGTGGAAGAGGTGAGCCCGTCACGGGGGTGCGGGCCCACCGCCGGCCGGCGGCTCGCCGGCCGGGCTTGATCTTCAAACCCGGCCGGCGACCGAGGACGAACAGTCTGCCCGGCGGGCCCGGACGGACCGGGCCGGCCGCACCGGCCACCGCGCCCCCGTCAGCAGCAGTCCTTCGCGGACCGGCGCTCCGGCAGCAGCCGCGAGCCGCTCATCCGCTCGCCGGAGATGTCGTCCGGGTTGGACAGCACACAGGTCTCCAGCGAGAGACAGCCGCAGCCGATGCAGTCGGTGAGATGGTCACGGAGCCGGCCGAGCTGCTTGATGCGTTCGTCGAGCTCGGTCCGCCAGGCCTCGGACAGCCGCGCCCAGTCCTCACGGTCCGGCGTGCGTTCGTCGGGCAGTTCGGCGAGCGCGTCCCGGATGGTGGCGAGCGGAATGCCGACGCGCTGCGCGGCGCGCACGAAGGCGACGCGGCGCAGGGCGTCCCTGCTGTAGCGGCGCTGGTTTCCGGTGGTCCTGCGGCTGCTGATCAGGCCCTTTGACTCGTAGAAGTGGAGGGCGGACACGGCCGCGCCACTGCGCGCGGACAACTGGCCGACCGTGAGCTCGTGGATCTTCTCGGGAATCTGTGGCACTCCTCGAACCCTACTGGTCGAGTGTTGGCAGCCTTCCGTTGACAGAAGAGCGCATGCACAACCATGCTGAGCAAGCGCTTAGACAATGAGCTTGTGAACGCTTGAGAGGCAGGGACCAGGGACATGGCCGAGCCGAGGATCTTCACCTCCGCCGATGAGCTGCGCGCCGGAGTCGGCGAACAGCTGGGGCACAGCGAATGGCTGGAAGTCGACCAGAAGCGGATCGACCTCTTCGCCGACGCCACCGGTGACCACCAGTGGATCCATGTGGACCCGGAGCGGGCCGCGAGCGGCCCGTTCGGCACGACGATCGCGCACGGCTATCTCACGCTGTCGCTGCTGCCGACCTTCGTACCGCAGATCCTGCGCGTCGAAGGCATGAAGATGGGCATCAACTACGGGGCCAACAAGGTCCGCTTCCCCTCCCCCGTGCCGGTGGGCTCGCGGCTGCGCGCGTCGGCGCTCCTCCAGAATGTCGAGGAGGCGGGCGGCGGTGTGCAGGTGACCGCCCTCGTCACAGTGGAGCGCGAGGGCGGCGACAAGCCGGTGTGCGTGGCCGAGTCGGTGTCCCGCTACTACTTCTGAGCGTCGGCCGGAACCGCTCCTGAGCTACTTCCGAGCGGCGACCATGCGCAGGACGAGGTCGGCGTAGAGCGCGCCGACCTCGTCGGGCGTCCGGGCTCCCCGCACGTTGAACCACCGCGCCACGTCGATGCAGAGCGACAGCACGGCGACCGTGGTGCCGGGCACGTCGGGGACGTCGAACTCCCCCGTCTCCACGCCGTCGCGCAGGATGCCCCGCACCACGGCGTCGCTGCGGCGCCGCAGCTCCAGGATCTCGGTGCGGTGGTCGTCGGAGAGCGCGTCGATCTCGTACTGGACCACGTGCGCGGTGTCGTGCCGCCCGGCATGCCAGCGCACGAAGGAGCGCACCGCGTCGGCGAGCCGATCGGACGGTGTGCCGCCGCCGGCGTCCGCCGCCGAAAGGATCTCCAGCGCCTTGTCGTGCCCGATCCGGCTGATCCGGTGAAGCAGCTCTTCCTTGGTCTTGTAGTGGATGTAGAGCGCGGCCGGGCTCATCCCCGCGCGGCCCGCGATGTCCCGCGTCGTCGTCGCGTGGTAGCCGCTTTCGGCGAAGGCCTCGACGGCGGCGACGAGCAGCTTCCTGGCCGCCTCGGGCGTGACCTCACCCCACGGCATGTCCTCGCCGGCCGTGTCCTCCGCCGTACTCATCACTGGCCCCTTCCATTCAGCAGAACGCACACCATACCCCGAGGGTGAGCAAGCGCTTAGGGCATCTGGTCAGAGCTTTTGGAAGGGGTCGTGCTCGGCGAGCATCTTTTCCAGCCGGGCCTGGTCGACGCGGCTGACGATCTGCCCGGCCTCCTGACGGTCCCTGATCACCTTGGCCAGGGTGAACGCCGAGGTGGTGAGGTAGAGGACGGCGATGGCGAGAAAGCCGCGCACCCAGGCATCAGCGTCGAGATAGAGGATGCCGAGGCCGACGGCCGCCAGGGCGACAGCGAAGGAGGCGACGGCCTGACCGTAGAAGGCCGCCGTGTTCTGCTGCTTGACGGGTGTTTCACTCATGCCGGTCAGCATCGGCCGGTGCGGCCGGTGCCGCATCCGCTCCCGTACTCATCCGCGTACTCAGAGGCCCAACGGGTCAGAACGCGGAGACTCCGGTGAGCGCGCGGCCGATGATCAGCTTCTGGACCTGACTGGTGCCTTCGTAGAGGGTCATCACGCGGGCGTCGCGCAGCAGTTTGCCGACCGGGTACTCGTCGATGTAGCCGTAACCGCCGAAGACCTGCAGAGCGTTGTTGGCACAGCGCACGGCGGCCTCGGAGGCGAAGAGTTTGGCCTGGGACGCGGCGGTGGCGAAGTCCTCGCCGCGATCGACGAGGTCGGCGACCCGCCAGGTCAGCAGCCTGGCCGCGTCCACATCCACCGAGATGTCGCTGATCAGCTCCTGGACCAGCTGGTACGAGGCGATGGACTTACCGAACTGCTCGCGCTCGCCGGCATAGCCGACGGCCGCGTCGAGGGCGGCCTGCGCGATGCCGACGCAGCCCGCCGCCACCGACATCCGCCCCTTGGCGAGCGCGGACATGGCGATGGAGAAGCCCTTGCCCTCGGGGCCGAGCAGCGTGGCCGCGGGGACACGGACGTCCTCGAGAACCAGTTCGGCGGTTGCCTGGCCGCGCAGGCCCAGCTTTCCGTGGATGGTGCGACGGCTCAGACCGGGCGTGTCGGCCGGCACCAGAAAGGCGGAGACGCCCTTGTGGCCGGGCGTGTCATTGGTACGGGCGAAGAGGAGCACCACATCGGCCCAGGTGCCGTTGGTGATGAACATTTTGGAGCCGTTGATGACGTAGTCGTCGCCGTCCCGCACAGCCCTGGTGGTCAGATTTCCCGCATCGGAGCCGGTGCCCGGTTCCGTGAGCCCGAAGCAGCCGATCGCCTCACCGGCGGTGAGCCGGGGCAGCCACGCACGCTTCTGCGACTCGTCCCCCCAGGCAGCGATCGTCTTGGCGACCAGCCCGAGGGATACGGAGACAATGCCGCGCACCGAGGAGTCGCCTCGCCCGAGCTCCTCCGTGACCAGGCAGTACGCCAGGTGGTCACCGCCGGAGCCGCCGTACTCCTCGTCGACGGTGAGCCCGAGGAAGCCCAGTGCGCCCAGCTTTTTCACGATCGACTTGTCGACGTTCTCGGCGCGGTCCCATGCGACGACATGCGGGGTGATCTCACGGTCGACGAAGTCCTTGGCCAGCTGCCGGACGGCTGCCTGCTCCTCGCTGAGCTCCAGGTTCATTCGCGCCCACCCCACTTTTAACTATCACTGCTAGTTTCTTCTTGGCAGGCCCTACTATGTGCCGCATGGCCCGACCGCGCAAGCCCCTCCTCAGCAGAGAACGCATCGTCGAAACGGCGGGCGCACTCGTGGACGCGGAGGGTCTGGAGGCCGTCTCCACCCGACGGCTCGCCGCCGAGCTGGGTGTCAGCGGGCCCTCCCTCTACAACCACTTCCGCAACAAGGACGAGATCCTCGAAGCGGTCGCCGACGCGATCAGCGCCCAGGTCGACCTGTCGATGTTCGAGGAGGACGACGCGCGCGACTGGCGCACCGCGCTCCACGACTGGGCCGTCTCCTACCGCGCCGCCCTGACCGCCCACCCCAACACGGTCCCTGTCCTCGCCCGCGGCCCGGGCCGCCGCCCGGCCGGCCTGCGAGTGGCCGACGCCGTCTTCGGCGCGATGGTCCGGGCCGGCTGGCCACCGGCCCAGGCGACCCATATCGGCGCCCTGATGCGGTACTTCATCACCGGCTCGGCGCTCGGCTCCTTCGCCCGCGGATTCGTCGACGACGAAACGGCGTACGATCCGGCCGACTATCCGCATCTCGGCCAGGCCCATCTGCTCGCCGAGCGGCAGCAGAAGGTGGACGAGGGCGCGTTCGAGACGGGGCTCCGGGCACTCATCGACGGCCTTGCCGTCCAGTACGCGGCCCTGGTACGCACCTGACGGGCGGCGCGCCCGTCATGGACAGTCCCTCATTCACCCCCTCATGAACGGGTCCCTCCGGTGGAACCTCCCGTACCGGAGGCACCGGAACAGTTCGGCCACCGCCGAAGGGTGAATGGCCGATCCTGGAGTCATGCAATCCAGAGACCTGGCCGCATTCGCCGCGCTGCTGGCCGACGAGACCCGCGCCTCCTTCTGTCTCGTACTGCTCGACGGACGGGCCTGGACCGCCGGCGAACTCGCACGGCACGCGGGCGTGGCGGCGTCGACCGCCAGTGAGCATCTGGGCAAGCTCGTCGCAGGCGGGCTGCTCGCCGAGGAGCGGCAAGGGCGGCACCGGTATGTGCGCCTCACCGACGAACACGTCGCGCATCTCGTCGAGGAGCTCGCCTCGCATGCCACGCCGGCACCCGACCCGTCGCCGCGGTCCCTGCGGGTGGCGAGCGCGCGCAGTGCCATGGCGCGCGGGCGGACCTGCTACGACCATCTCGCCGGGCGGCTCGGGATCGAGATCACGCAGGCCATGACGGTACGGGGGCTGCTGCGCCAGGACACCGGTTTCGCCCTGACCGATCAAGGGACGGCATGGTTCGGCGAGTTGGGCATCGATCTGCGGCGGAAGGGGCGACGTCCGCTCGCACGGGGATGTCTGGACTGGACCGAGCGCACACCGCATCTCGCCGGCGTCGCCGGGGCGGAGTTGTGCCGGCATGCGCTGGATACGGGCTGGTGCGTACGGATCGGATCCGAGCGTGCGGTGAAGGTGACCGCGGCCGGCGAGCGGGCGCTGGGCGCGCTGCTCGGCATCGAGCCGGAGATATTGCGGTGAGCGCCGAACGGCCGAGGACGTACGGTCGCCCCATGACGAACACCGCGCACCCCGCACCCCGCCCGCAGTGGCCAGCGCTGGCCGCGGCCGGCGTCACCGTGCTGCTGTGGGCCTCGGCCTTTGTGTCGATCCGCAGCGCGGGCGATGCGTACTCTCCCGGCGCACTCGCCCTCGGAAGGCTGCTCGCCGGGTCCCTCGTACTCGGCATCTTCCTGCTGATACGGCGCGAGGGGCTGCCGCCGCGGGCCGCCTGGCCCGGGATCGCAGTCTCGGGGCTGCTCTGGTTCGGGGTCTACATGGTGGTGCTCAACTGGGGTGAGCAGCAGGTCGACGCGGGCACGGCCGCGATGGTCGTGAACATCGGGCCGATCCTCATCGCGCTGCTCGGCGCGCGGCTGCTGGGCGAGGCGCTGCCACCACGGCTGCTGGCCGGCATGGCGGTGTCGTTCGCGGGAGCGGTGACCGTCGGGCTCTCGATGTCGGGCGAGGGCAGCGCATCCACGCTGGGAGTGCTGCTGTGCCTGCTGGCGGCGGTGGGGTACGCGGCCGGGGTGGTCGGCCAGAAGCCGGCGCTGGCCCGTGCGAGCGCACTGCAGGTGACGACGTTCGGGTGTCTGGTCGGGGCGGTGGCCTGTCTGCCGTTCGTCGGGCAGCTGGTCGACGAGGCGAGCCGGGCGCCCGTGACGGCGACGCTCAACATGGTCTATCTGGGGGTGTTCCCGACCGCGCTGGCGTTCACGACGTGGGCCTATGCCCTGGCACGTACGACGGCGGGACGGATGGGCGCGACGACGTATGCAGTCCCCGCGCTGGTCGTCCTGATGTCCTGGCTGGCGCTGGACGAGGTGCCGGCCGGGCTGACGCTGGCAGGAGGCGCCCTGTGCCTGGCCGGTGTGGCCGTCTCCCGCTCCCGGGGCCGGGTGCGGCGGCCGGTGGCGGGAGCGGGGGCCGACGCCTCCGCGTTCGGGGCCGGGACGCCGGAGACCGGACCGGCGGACTCCGGACCGGCGGGGTCCGGTGCCGGGTCCCGTCGGACCTGAGCCGTGCGCTCCCGCAGCCACGCCGTTCCCGCCCCCGGGGCTCGTGAGCTCGTGAGTGTGTACGGCCGCCGCGCCGGGCGGGCGGGTCGGCCGTACACGAGGTCTCACGGACGGAACGGAGTGCCGGCTCAATCCCGGGCGGCTGCCCGTGAGGCCAGGATCTTGATCGAGACGAGGGCGATCACCGCCAGGCCGATGATGTAGCCGGAGACGGCCATCGAGGTACCGGTCGCCTCCAGCAGCAGGACCATCATGAACGGAGCCAGGCCGCCGCCGAAGACCGCGGCTATCTGGTAGCCGAGCGAAGCTCCGGTGTAGCGCATCTCGGCGGTGAAGAGTTCGGCGAACAGCGCCGCCTGCGGCCCGTACATGATGCTGAGGAAGCAGCTGGTGACGAAGGTGCCGACGCCCAGCCAGAGCAGCGACTTGGTGTCGATCAGCAGGAACATCGGGATCGCCCAGACCAGCAGGCCGACCGCACCCGCGGCGTAGATGCGCAGCCGTCCGATGCGGTCGGAGAGGGCCGCGGCCGCGGGTATCAGCGCCAGCTGGGTGAGGCTGACGCAGAGCGAGACGGTGAGCACGGCGCTGCGCTTCATCTCGAGTTCGCGGGTCGCGTAGTCGAGCACGCCGGTGATGATGATGTAGAAGGTGGCGGTGTTGACCGCGAAGGAACCGCCGGCCAGGAAGACCGTGCCGAGGTGATTGCGCAGGATCGTTCGGAGCGGTGAGCGGGGCTCGTTCTTCTCCTGTGCGGCCAGGGCCTGCTCGGCCTCGCGGAATGCGGGCGTCTCCTCGACCCGGGTGTGGATGAACCAGGCGAGGGCGAGGACGAGGAAGCCGACGAAGAACGGGACCCGCCATCCCCAGGTGGCGAAGGCGGAGTCACTGGTGACGGCACCGGCGACCAGGAAGACCGTGTTGGCGGTCACCACTCCGATGGGGACGCCGAGCTGGACCAGGCTCCCGTACAGCCCGCGCTTGCCCTCCGGGGCGTACTCGGTGGCCATCAGCATCGCGCCGCCCCACTGGGCGCCGACCGCGATGCCCTGGACCACGCGGAGCAGGACGAGCAGCACGGGGGCGGCTACGCCGATCGTCTCGTACGTCGGAAGGAGGCCGATTCCGGTGGTGGCGACGCCCATCAGGGTCAGCGCGACGACGAGCATCGGCTTGCGGCCGTGCTTGTCGCCGAGCTGGCCCGCGATGATCCCGCCGATGGGCCGGGCGAGGAAGCCGACCGCGAAGGTGGCGAAGGCGGCGAGCACACCGGCCGAGGAGCTGCCGGAGGGGAAGTAGAGGTCGCCGAGGACGAGAGCCGCGGCGATGCCGAAGACGAAGTAGTCGTACCACTCGACGGCGGAGGCGAGGGCGGCGGCGGTGGCCACCCTGCGGCGGTTCGGGTCGGCGGGGGCTGGAGCGGTGCTGTCGGTGAGCTGTGCGGCCGTGTCCATGCTGTGCACACTCCGATGGGTGCGGGGACGAGGAGTGCGGGGACCGTACCGACCGGATGGTATGGCGGTCAACGGTTCGCGCACCAGGAGTTTTTGCTCGGGCATGACTCGTCGGCGGGAGGTCGAGGGCAGCACTGACACCCCGGCCGCACACGGGCGGCCGGGGTGCTGCGGGAGCGGAATCTAGAAGACGACCAGGGCCCGGCCCCCCTTGCCGGCGAGCATGTTGTCGAAGGCGGCGGGGATGCCGTCGAGCGCGATCCGCTCAGTGATCATGGAGCTCAGGTCGAGGCGCCCGGCGCGGATGTGTGCGGCGAGGACGGGCAGGTCACGAGCCGGATCGCTGTTGCCGTAGACGCAGCCGGAGAGCGTACGGCCCCAGTGGAAGATCTCCAGTGCGTTAAAGCTGACCTGCTGGTCCTTGCCTCCGATGCCGACGACCGTGGTGCGGCCGCCGCGGCGGGTGGAGTCCCATGCGGTGCGGATGGTGGCGGCCCGGCCGACACACTCGATGGCGACGTCCGCACCCTGGCCGCCGGTGAGTTTACGGATCTCCTTGGCTGTGGTCTCGGAGGCGATGACGTACTCGGTGGCGCCCGCCCGGCGGGCGAGCGACTCCTTCTCCGGGGAGACATCGACCGCGATGACGGTCGATGCGCCTGCGATCCGGGCGGACTGGAGGGTGGCGATGCCGACGCCGCCGACGCCGAAGACCACCACCGACTCGCCCTGCCGGACGCGGGCGGAGTGATGGACGGCGCCGTAACCGGTGAGGACCGCGCAGCCGAGCAGGGCGGCATCGGCGAGCGGGACGCCGTCCGGGACCGGCAGAACGCAGTTCGCGGCGACGACGGTCTCTTCGGCGAAGGCCGCGACGTTCAGGCCGGGGTGGAGTTCGACGCCGTCGGCGGTACGGGCGTAGACGCTTGCGGCGCCCGCCAGCGCGCCCGCGCACAGCCACACCTCACCGATCCCGCAGTAGTGGCAACTCCCGCACGAAGGCGCCCAGTTGAGAACCACGCCGTCGCCGGGGGCGACATGGGTGACGCCTTCACCGACGGAAACGACCGTGCCGGCGCCCTCATGACCGAGGACGGCCGGGACGGGGACGCGCATGGTGCCGTTGGACAGGGACAGATCGGAGTGACAGACCCCGACGGCGGCGAGGCGGACCCTCACCCTGCCGGGGCCCGGCTCGGGCAGTTCGATGTCGGTGATCTCCAGCGGAGAGCCGACGGCGGGCAGTACGGCGGCGCGGACCATGATGCGTGAGACTCCCGGCTCAGAACTGGAGGGACTTGGTCTGGAGATACTCGGACAGACCGTGCGGGCCGAGCTCGCGGCCGACGCCGGACTGCTTGTAACCGCCGAACGGCGCGAGAGGGTTGAAGCGGCCGCCGTTGATGTCGACCTGTCCGGTGTCCATCCGGCGCGCGAAGGCGACGGCCTCCGTCTCGTCGCCGGCCCAGACCGCGCCCGCGAGACCGTAGACGGTGCCGTTGGCGATCCGGAGCGCGTCCTCCTCGTCCTGGTACTTGAGCACGGAGACCACCGGGCCGAAGATCTCCTCCTGCGCGATGGTCATGTCCTCAGTGACATCGGCGAAGACGGTCGGGCTGACGTAGTAGCCCGTCTCGAGCGGGGCGTCGGGGCCACCCGCGACCAGACGGGCGCCCTCGGCGACACCCTTCTCGATATAGCCGCGTACGCGCTCCTGCTGCTTGGCGTTGACCAGTGGGCCGACCCGCTCGCCCGGCACGTACTTGGCAACCGCGGCTGCGGCGAGCGCGACCGCCTCGTCGTACTGGTCCTTGTGCACCAGCATCCGGGTCCAGGCGCTGCATGTCTGGCCGGAGTTGGACATGACATTGGCGATGCCGACGCTGACGGCCTTGGCCAGGTCGGCGCTCGGCAGGATGACATTGGCCGACTTGCCGCCGAGCTCCAGCGCGACCCGCTTGACGGCTGCGCCGGCCGTCGCGCCGATCTGCCTGCCGATCGCGGTGGAGCCGGTGAAGGAGACCAGATCGACACCCTCGTGCGCGGCGAGTGCCTGGCCGGCGACCGGGCCGAGGCCGGTCACCAGGTTGAACACTCCGGCGGGCAGCCCGGCCTCGTGCACGGCCTCGGCGAAGAGCTGAGCGGTCAGCGGGGTGTCCTCGGCGGGCTTGAGTACGACCGTGCAGCCCGCCGCGAGAGCCGGGGCCACCTTGGCGACGACCTGGTGCAACGGGTAGTTCCAGGGGGTGATGGCGCCGACCACGCCGACCGGCTCCAGCAGCACGGTGGAGTTGCCGATCTTCTCCTCGAAGGGGTACGAGGCGGCCAGTTCCGCGTACGAGCCGGCGACCAGGACCGGTACTCCCGCATGCACCGTCTGCGAGAGGGCGAGTGGTGCGCCGAGTTCGGCCGTGACCGTCTCCGCGATCTCGTCCTTGCGGGCCACGAGCACGTCACGCAGCGCCGCGATCCGTGCCGCGCGTTCGGCGGGAGGGGTCGCGGCCCAGGCCGGGAAGGCCTCGCGGGCGGCGCGTACGGCGGCGTCGACATCCTCCGCCGTGCCGGCCGGCACATGGGCGATGACCTGCTCGTCCGCCGGATTGACCACCGCGATCGTGTCGGGTCCGGCGGCCGGCCGCCACTGGCCGCCGATATACATGCCGTCGTGAGCCTTCATCGCACTCCTCCAGAACCTGCGGTAGTCTTCCGGACCCCAAACTAGCGGTGTTAGTTTTTGGGCGCCAGGGGCACCCGGGGTGAGGAGACCGGCGCGGGCTTCAGGCATCCAGCCCGAGGAGGTCGGCGGGAGCGGGACAGATCCGTCGTCCTTGGTGGTCGAAGACGTAGAGATGCGCGAGGTCGACGAGGAGAGGCACCTGGGCGCCGGTACGCAGCCGGACGTCGGGACCGGTCCTGACGACCAGATCGCCCGTGGATACGGCTTGGCGCTCGTACACCGGAGCCGCGGGCTCCGGCGCCGGCTCGTCGAGCACCACGACGGGACCCGAGACATGCGCGGCCGCACGCTCCTTCAGCCGGGTCAGCACACTCGGGCCGCCGCTTCTTCCGCGACGGCGGCGCGGGGTGGGCTGCGGCCTTGGCGACTCCAGATCGGCGACCACGGCGGGCTGCGAGCCGGTGTTGAAGTACACCAGCGCTTCGTGCCCCTGGTACTCCATGTGCTCGACGATCCCGGTCAGCGCCACCTCGCCGGGGCGCGCCTGGCTCGGCGGAGCGATCCGGGTCGCCTCGGAACGCAGGCCCACGATGATCTGCCGGCCCTGCTGGATACGGAGCAGCTGGTGGTCGATGCTGAGGGGCTCGGGCAGCGGCAGCCGCTGCTTGCCCAGATCGATCGACATACGGCCGTCCAGCGGCGCGTACACGACGGCCTGCAGGAGGTTGATGCGCGGAGTGCCGATGAACGCGGCGACGAAGACATTCTCCGGCAGGGCATAGGTCTCGCGCGGGGTGCTCACCTGCTGCAGCACGCCACCGCGCATCACCGCGACCCGGTCGCCGAGCGACATGGCCTCGGCCTGGTCGTGCGTGACATAGACGGTGGTCACCCCCAACTCCGCGGTGAGCTGCGCGATTTCGGCCCGCAGATGATTACGCAGCTTGGCGTCGAGATTGGACAGCGGCTCGTCCATCAGGAAGACGGACGGCCGCCGGGAGATGGCACGGCCCATCGCGACCCGCTGGCGTTCGCCGCCGGACAACTGGCTGGGATAGCGGTCGAGGACGTCCTCGATACCGAGCATCCGGGCGGTGGCCTCGACCTGCGGGCCGGTGTCCAGGCGGGGGTTCTCCAGTCGCAGCGGGAAGCCGATGTTCTCGCGGTTCGTCATGCTCGGGTACAGCGCGAAGTTCTGGAACACCATGGCCATCGCGCGTTCGCGGGGCGGGATGTAGTTGGCGTACTCGCCGTCGAGCAGCAACTCCCCCTCGGTGATGTCCTCGAGGCCCGCGATCATGCGCAGCACGGTCGACTTGCCGCAGCCGGAGGGGCCGAGCAGCACCACGAACTCCCCCGGCTCGATCTCCAGGGAGAAGCGGTCGACGGCACGGGTGGCCCGTCCGTACCTCTTACTGACGCTGTGCAGGGAAATGGCGCGACTCATATGGTTCCGCCAGGAGAAGAGGAGGAGCGACTGAGACGCCTGAAACTAGCCGACTACTCCCGGTCAGGGAATGATTCGCGCGAAGGTTGGGGACAGGCTCTTCGTACGGAGCCGTCCGCCACCGGGGGACGACCCCGGCCATGGTCTCGTCCCTCGCGAACCCCGGCCGCCGCCGGGCGGGTTGGCCGCCGGGCGCTCAATCCGGCCGCGACCAGCAAGAGCGTGCCCAGCATGACGAACGGCGCGGCCGTGCCCGCGATGCCCGCGACCAGTCCCGCGGAAGCGGGAGCGGCGACCTGGCCGAGGCGGTTTCCGGTCAGCCTCAGGGCGAGTGCGGTTGAGCGCGCCCGGGCCGGGGCGGCCTGGACGACCGTCGTCATCGACAGCGGCTGACCGACGCCCAGACAGAAGCCGAGGACGGCGAGCATCACCGCGAGCGCCCACACCGGGACGGGCAGCGCAATGCCCGCGCACAGGAGACCACCGAGCAGGCAGGTCACGGTCATCAGCGCCGTACGGCCCAGCAGCCGGATCATCGGCGTCATCACAAGGCGGCAGGCGACGGTCGCGGCCGCGCGCAGGCTCAGCAGCAGACCGATGGCGGCCGGGGCGATACCGCGGTGCTCGCCGATCACCGGGAGATAGGCCGTGAGGATGTCGGTGGCCGAGAGCACGGCGAGGCTGATGAAGATCCCGGCGGGTACGCCGCGGGTGCGCAGAATGCGGTGTACGGGGACCTTGGACCGCGGTGCGCGAGCCTCACGGCCGGTGCTGCTGTGCTCGATGCGCCAGAGCGAGGTGAGGGAGACGGCGGCCACGGCCGCCGAGACGACCAGGGCGAGTGCGCTCGTACGGCCCATGGCGCCATCCTGCTCGGAGACCAGGAACCCGGCGGCGATCGGTCCGGCCAGCTGGCCGAGCGAGGCGCCGATGGTGAAGTGGCCGAAATTGCGGTCCTGTTCGTCCGGGGCCGACTGGCGGGCGACGATCGACTGGGCGCCGATGACGAAGCAGAGGTGGCCGAGGCCCATCACTCCGCTCCAGGCCGCCATCGAGGTAAGTGAGACCGCCGTACCGCTGAGGGCACACCCGCCGGAGATCAGGACAACACCGATGGGCAGCAGGGGTGCACAGCGCCCGTGGTCCGTCCTGCGCCCCAGCGGTACGGCGGCGAACAGGGGAAGCAGCGCGTACACGCCCGCGATCACACCGATCGCGCGCTCGTCCGCGCCCAGGGCAAGAGCCCGGTAGGAGACGGCCGGCCGCGCCATCGACACCGCGCCCTGCGCGAAGGCGAAGGCGATGACGAGGCGCAGCAGCCAGCTCCTGCCGGGCTCCCCGGAAGCGGGCACCATCAGATGATGCCGAAGAGGACGCCGGCGCCGAGCACCACCAGAGAGGTGAGCGCGGCCCACTTGACCGTGAACTTGGTGTGGTCGCCGAACTCGACCTTGGCCATGCCGACGAGCACGTACACGGCGGGGACCAGCGGGCTCGACATGTGCAGGGCCTGGCCGACCAGCGACGCGCGGGCGATCTCCAGCGAGGAGACACCGTGGGCGGAGCCCGCTTCGGCGAGGACCGGCAGCACACCGAAGTAGAAGCCGTCGTTCGACATGAAGTAGGTGAGCGGGAGGCTCAGCAGACCGGTGACGATGCCCATGTGCGGGCCCATGCCCTCGGGGATGGCGCCGACGAGCCAGTCGGCCATGTGCTTGACCATGCCGGTACCGGTGAGGACGCCCGTGAAGACGGCGGCGGCGAAGACCATGCCGGCCACGTTGAGGACGTTCTCGGCGTGGGCGGCGACCCGGGCCCTCTGGTCGGCCATCGTGGGGAAGTTGACCGTGAGGGCGAGAGCCGCACCGAGGAGGAAGAGCACCGGGATGGGGAGAATCTCCATGATCATCGCGGCGAGGAGAACGACGGTGAGCCCGGCGTTGAACCAGTAGAGCTTGGGGCGGAGGGTGGCGCGGTTCGGGTCGAGTCCCTGGAAGCCCTCGTCGTCCCCGTGCTTGCCGATGTCTGCGTCCTTGCCGTCCCTGCCCTTGCCGTCGTCCCCGTCGGCCTTCGCGGGCTCGGCGTCGGCGTCCGTACCGGCGCCACCCGTGAGGCTCTTCTTCGTGCCCTTGCCGGCGCCGCCCGAATTGACCAGCACCGTCTCGGAGACGGTCTCGTCGGCGGTCTCGGTCTCGAGCACGTCGTCGAGGGTGAGGACACCGAGGCGCGTGCGCTCCCGTCGGCCCAGCACATAGGCGAGGACGAAGACGAAGAGCAGTCCGACGCCGAGCGCCGGGATCATCGGGACGAAGATGTCGGCCGCGTCGACCTTCAGCGCGGTCGCCGCACGGGCGGTGGGGCCGCCCCAGGGCAGGGTGTTCATCACGCCGTTCGCCGTGGCGGCGACACCGGTCATCACGACCAGGCTCATCTTGAGGCGCTTGTAGAGCGGATACATCGCCGAGACGGTGATCATGAAGGTGGTGGAGCCGTCACCGTCCAGCGAGACGATGGCGGCGAGCACCGCCGTACCGACCACGATGCGCAGCGGGTCCGCCTTGCAGAAGCGCAGGATGCCGCGGACGATCGGGTCGAAGAGGCCGACGTCGATCATGACGCCGAAGTAGACGATCGCGAACATCAGCATGGCCGCGGTGGGGGCGAGATTGCCGACGCCTTCGATGACGTAGTCCCCGAGGTGCGCGCCCTTTCCGACGAGTACGCAGAAGAGTGCGGGAATGAGGACCAGCGACGCGATCGGCGACATCTTCTTCATCATGATCAGGACCAGAAAGGTCGCAATCATGGCGAAGCCGAGGATTGTCAGCATTGGGGACACCTAACGTTCATCCTTGAACTCCCACCGGAGCGGCGGTTCGGATGACGTTAGGTCGCGCCAATCGCCGTTAACAAGATGTTGACGCGTGAGCAATACGAGCAAAACCCCAGGTCATCGCAGAGGTGACAGTTCGACGGGGAAGCCGTTCAGCACGGCGGTGCCGGACAGCGGGTCGAGCCTGGAGCCGTCGAGCAGCTGATTGACATTGACTCCGGGCCGCGAGGCAGCCACCGACATCCGGGTGCCGGGCCGGTCGTGTCCCCAGCCGTGCGGCAGGCTCACCACTCCGGTCCGTACCGTGTCGGTGATCTCCACCGGGGCCTCGACCTCTCCTCCGTCCGCCTTGATACGGACCGGGGCGCCGCCCTCGAGTCCCAGCCGGGCCGCGTCGGTGGGGTGGATCTGGAGGGTGCAGCGGTTGGAGCCGCCGTTGAGCGTGGCGACGTTGTGCATCCAGCTGTTGTTGGAGCGCAGATGGCGGCGGCCGACCAGGACGAGTGCGCCGGGCCGCTCGTCCAGGGCGCGCCGCAGCCGCGGCAGATCGGCGGCGATGGGCTCGGGGAGCAGCTCGACGCGTCCACTGCGGGTCTTGAGGATCTGCGGGAGGCGGGGCTGCAGCGGGCCGAGGTCGACGCCGTGCGGGTTCCGGAGGAGATCCTCGAGGACGAGGTCGTACGGCCCCATGCGCAGCATCATGTCCAGGCGCCGCTCGGGTCCGGTGCTGCCGTAGAGCTGACCGGCCAGAACCCCGGGGTCTTCGCCGTGGAGCGGGGAGTAGGGGTCGGCGACGGCCTTGGTGAGCGAACTCTCGATGACCATGTCGTCGACGGCGGACGAGTGGGCGCCGTGCATGCCGGCCACGGCGAGCACCAGTCGGGCCTGGATCTCGCACTCGCCGAGCCTGCCCTCCTCCAGAGGGACGACCGCCGGGCTGTAGCGCGCCTGGTTGCGTACGGCGAAATTGTTGAAGGAGAAGTCGAAGTGCGCGCTCTGGGAGGGCGGCGGCGGGGGCAGCACCACATCCGCGTGCCGGGACGTCTCGTTGAGATACGGGTCGACGCTGACCATGAAGTCGAGTCCGCCCAGCGCGCGGTCGAGGCGGTCGCCGTCGGGGGCGGAGAGCACCGGGTTGGCGGCGATACAGATGACCGCGCGAATCCGCCCGTCGCCGGGGGTGTCGATCTCCTCGGCGAGGGCCGCCATCGGCAGTTCACCCTTGGCCTCGGGGTGGCGGCTGACCCTGCTGGCCCAGCGCCCGAGCGTAAAGCCCTTGCCGGGGGCGGCGGGGCGCGGCGCGCGGTCGGTGGCGGCGAGCGGGAAGAGCGCGCCGCCGGGGCGGTCGAGGTTTCCGGTCAGCACATTGAGTACGTCGACCAGCCAGTTGGCGAGGGTTCCGAACTCGACGGTGCTGCTGCCGACGCGGCCGTATACGGCGGCGGTGGGCGCGGCGGCGAGCTCGCGGGCGATCGTACGGATCTCCTCCGCGTCCATGTCGCAAGCGGCGGCGACGGCTTCCGGCGTGAACTCCCCTATGGCTTCGCGGAGTTCGTCGACGCCCTCGATCTGCGCCGCCAGCGTTCCGAGGTCCGTGAGCTTCTCCTCGAAGAGGACCTGGGCGAGGGCGGCGAGCAGCAGGGCATCCGCGCCGGGCCGGATCGGGACGTGCCGGTCGGCGAGCTGAGCGGTGCGGGTACGGCGCGGGTCGACGACGGTCAGCGTGCCGCCGCGCTTGCGGAGCGCCTTGAGCTTGCCCGGGAAGTCGGCCGCGGTGCAGAGGCTGCCGTTGGAGTCGAAGGGGTTGGCGCCGAGGAGCAGCAGATGGTCGGTGCGGTCCAGGTCCGGGACAGGGATGGCGATGGAGTTGCCGAAGAGCAGTCCGCTGGAGACATGCTTGGGCATCTGGTCCAGGGTGCTGGCGGTGAAGAGATTGCGGGTGCGCAGCAAGGAGAGCAGTACCGGGGGATAGAGGGCGCCGGCCATGGTGTGGACGTTCGGGTTGCCGAGGATGACGCCCACGGCGTTCGGCCCGTGCTCCTCGATCAGCGGCCTGATGCGGGCCGCGACCTCGTCGAACGCCTCCTCCCAGCTCGCCTCCCTCAGCTCGCCGTCCCTGCGCACGAGAGGGGTGCGCAGCCGGTCGGGGTCGCCGTCGAGCTCCCCGAAGGACGCGCCCTTGGGGCAGATGAAGCCGTGGCTGAATACGTCGTCGCGGTCGCCGCGGGCACCGGTGACACGGGTGCCCTCGATGGTGAGGGTCAGCCCGCAGGTGGCTTCGCAGAGCGGACAGACGCGCAGCGCGGTGCGTGCCGCCCCGGGCGGCACGGCGGGCACGCCGTCCCTCGGTGCGGTCTGGGCGGCTTTGGTGCGGGACATGGGCCCTCCCGGGGCGGCGGCGGTGGCGCGCGGTTCAGGCCGAGCATACCGACCGGTATGCACGGAGGGGAGGGGTGCACGCCGTCTTCCCGAAACCGGGGCCGGGGCGCGCGGGGCGCCTGCCCACATTTCGGGAAGCGGCAGGGTGGCAAGGGCCCTCCCGGCGGGCGCACCCAGGGGCCGGTGCCGGCGCGCGACAGCCTCCGGCCCCCGGGCGAGGTACTCCGGGCTATCCGAACTGGCCGGGCTGGTAGTCGCCGGCGGGCTGCCGGATGATGACGTTCAGCCGGTTGAAGGCGTTGATGACGGCGATCAGGGACACCAGGGCGGTGAGCTGCTCGTCGTCGTAGTGCTTGGCGGCATTCGCCCAGGCTTCGTCCGTGACACCACGAGCCGCGTCCGCGATGCGGGTGCCCTGCTCCGCCAGCTCCAGCGCGGCGCGCTCGGCATCGGTGAAGACCGTCGCCTCCCGCCACGCCGCGACCAGGTTGAGGCGCACCGACGTCTCACCGGCGGCCACGGCTTCCTTGGTGTGCATGTCGGTGCAGAATCCGCAGCCGTTGATCTGACTCGCGCGGATCTTCACCAACTCCTGCGTCACGGTCGGCAGCGGCGAGGCCGAGACCGCCTGGCCCGCCGAGATGATGTGCTTCAGGACCTTGCCGGCGGTCGGGCTGCCGAAGACGTTCAAACGGGCATCCATGGTGTGCTCCTCTGCCGTTGTCGGTGGCTACACACCCAGGACGGAAACGACTCGGCACGATGTGACATGAACGAATGTGACGTGCGTCTCCAACGCCCCCCGCGCCGCGGGAGCGACCATCGATGACGACGTTCAGGACCTGCCGCGTCACCGCCCCCGCGCGCAACGGCCGCAGGCGTCTCGCGGCCCTGCTCCCCATCGCGGGAATCCTCTTCCGGTCCGCCCGTTCCGGCCCGCCCGGCGATCCGAGCGCAACGGCCTAGTCGAGGACCCGTGCGAGATACGCGCGCAACAGCTCCCGCGTCTCCGCGACGATCTCCTCGTCCCCCGCCGGGTCCACCCGGAAGGCGAGTTGCAACAGCGCGTCCGCCGCCTCGACGGAGACCAGGGCCGCCCGGCGCAGCTCGTCGTCGGCACCGCGGCCCAGATGCCCGGCGAGCAGCTCGGCAAGACGGTCCGCGACCTGGTGGTTCGCCCCGGACGCGGGCGCTCCTACGGGGATCTGGTAGCCGAAGTCGATCAGTGCGAAACCGGGGACGGTCCGCTTCATCTCCAGATACTCGTCGAGTACGACATCGAGGACACCGCGCCAGTCGGCCGACGGGAGTGAGGCGAGACGGCCGCCGATGCGCTCGGCGTAGCTGTCCAGATTGCGGTGGGCGAGGGCGTCGGCGAGGGCGCGTTTATTGCCGAAGAAACGGTAGACGGAACCGATGGGGACCCCGGCCCTGACGGCCACCGCGCGGGTGGAGAGCTCCTCGTAGCCGGTCTCGTCGAGGAGTTCGGCACAGGCGTCCAGTATCCGGGCGAGCCGATCGGCGCTGCGCTGCTGCACGGGCGTACGGCGGAGATGCGGGGCAGGGCGGGCTGGGGACACGCGGTCCATCATGCCGCCCCGTCCCCGTTGACGGGGCAGGCCTGCAATCCTACGGTTGTGCATAGGAATCCTTCAGCACCGGGGAGCGGACGATGAGCGGCATCGAGCAGGCACGGAAGACGGCCGAGAGTCTTGGCCACTCCCCCGGCTTCGGCAATGAACACACTTCCGAGGCTGTGCCCGGCGCGCTGCCGCACGGACGCAATTCGCCGCAGCGCGCGCCGCTGGGGCTCTACGCGGAGCAGCTGAGCGGTTCGGCGTTCACCGAGCCGCGCGCCCACAACCGCCGCTCATGGCTGTACCGGATCCGCCCGTCGGCGGCGCATCCGCCGTTCGTACGCATCGACAACGGCCGGCTGCGCAGCGCGCCCTTCACCGAGTCCGTGCCCGACCCGAACCGGCTGCGCTGGAACCCGCTGCCGGAGCCCGCGCCGGGTACGGACTGGCTGGCCGGTCTGTGGACGCTCGGCGGCAACGGCGACGCGACCCAGCGCACCGGCATGGCCGTACACCTCTACCACGCCAACTCCGCCATGACGGACCGGGTGTTCAGCGACGCGGACGGTGAGCTGCTGATCGTCCCCGAGCGGGGCGGACTGCTGCTCCGCACGGAGCTCGGACTGCTCGCCGCCCGGCCCGGCGAGATCGCGCTGATCCCCCGCGGGGTCCGCTTCCGGGTGGAGCTCCTGGACGAGAGCGCGCGCGGATATGTCTGCGAGAACTACGGGCAGCCGTTCCAGCTGCCGGATCTGGGGCCGATCGGCGCGAACGGGCTGGCCAACGCCCGCGACTTCCTCGCGCCGGTGGCGGCGTACGAGGAGGTGGAGCGGCCGGTGGAGGTGGTCAACAAGTTCTGCGGGAACCTCTGGGCCGCGACGTACGACCACTCGCCGCTCGATGTCGTCGCCTGGCACGGCAACCATGTCCCGTACGTCTACGATCTGCGGCGCTTCAATGTGCTCGGCACCATCAGCTACGACCACCCGGATCCGTCGATCTTCACCGTGCTGACGTCGCCTTCGGACACGCCTGGGCTCGCGGGCGTCGACTTCGTGGTCTTCGCGCCGCGCTGGCTGGTCGGCGAGGACACCTTCCGGCCGCCGTACTTCCACCGCAATGTGATGAGCGAGTACATGGGGCTCATCGAGGGCGCGTACGACGCCAAGGCGGAGGGCTTTGTTCCGGGCGGCGGGTCGCTCCACAACATGATGTCCGCGCACGGGCCGGATCGTGAGACCTTCGACCGGGCCAGCGCTGCCGACCTGAAGCCGCAGAAGATCGACGACGGGCTTGCGTTCATGTTCGAGACGCGGTGGCCGGTGACGGCGACCGGACAGGCGATGAGCGCGGGGCATCTGCAGGAGGACTACGACAACGTGTGGCAGGGTCTCCAGCGCCACTGGGGGTCTGGGGGATACTCCCCCGGAAACCACGGCCGGTCCTGATACGGAGTCCCTGTGACCTCCTCCTTCGCCCCTGACTCGCTGGTCCTGAACCGCAAGCTGCCGCTGTGGTACCAGGTCTCGCAGTCGCTGCGTGCCTCGATACTCGGCCGAACGCCCGAGGCGTCACTGCGGCTGCCCACCGAGGAGCAGCTCGCCGCGCACTACGGCGTCAGCGTGCTGACCATGCGCCAGGCCCTCAAGGAGCTGGAGGAGGAGGGGCTGATCAGCAGGCACCGGCGGCGCGGCACCTTCATCGAACCGGGGGCGTGGCGGGGTGCGCCGAGGCGGCTGCTGGGCTCGATCGACGCGATCGTGGCCCAGCAGTCGGGCGAGCGGACGACGATTCTGGGGCACGGGCCGGAGCCGGTGCCGGGCGAGCTCGCGGAGTACTTCCCCAAGACGCCGGAAGTCGTGCTGTACAAGCGGCTGCGCTGCGACGGGGAGAGCGGTGAGCCGACGAACTGGGCGGAGAACGCGGTCCGTCCGGATGTGGCGGCGGGGCTCGACCTCGCGGACCTGGAGCGCTGGCCGATGACGAAGGTGCTGCGGGATGTGCTGGGCGTGCGGATCAGCAGGATCACGGACACGGTGGAGGCGCGGCTGGCGGATCCGCCGACGGCGGAGCTGTTGAAGGTCCCGTTGCTGAGCCCGATCCTGCACTACACCGGGGTGACGTACGACGAGGGCGGGCGGGTGGTGGATGTGGCGCGGATCCGGTACCGCGGCGACAGATTCTCGTTCTCGGTGACGGTGGACGCGGACTGATCTCTCGGGGCTCGGTGGTGCGGGGCACCCGGGGTGCGGGGCGGGGTCTCGGGGTGCAGGGTCCCGGGTGCGGGTCTTTGGTCCCTGGGGGCAGCCCGGTCGCCGGGCACGGGTGCGGGCAGCTCCGGGCTGGCCGCCGTGACGCGGCTGCGGGACTCCGGGCGGGCCCGGTCGCGGTGGCGCGGGTGCGGGACTCCGGGCTCGTGTCCTGGGCTGCTTTCCTCACCGTGATTCGCGCGAGTTGCGACGCTGTACGTCCAGAGCACGACCCCTGCGCGTCCCCCGCGGGCGCGACTACCATTCCCCGCGGTACGGGCCCATGGTGAGGGGGAGGATGTCCGCATGCCGATGCTCGATGAGCTGATGCCCTGGAGCGCGCCTCCGTTGCGGCTGGGGCGCGAGTGGGTGATGGCCCCGGACGCCGGCTCCCTCAGGGCGCGGTGGGATGTTCTCGTGGGGGCCGGGGCCGGCGAGCGCGACGCGTTGTTCGGGTGCACTCGGGTGCGTACGCCGCACAGTGCCGTCAGCCAGCTGCCCGGCCAGCCCACCGGCACTGGCAGATTCGTCCGGGAGGACGGGCGGTGTCCCACACCGGTTCGGGTGCTGCACGGACCCTTCGACGAGCAGTGGCTCATCCCCGACCACCGGCTGATCGACATGGCTCGCCCCGAGTTGTGGCGAGTCGCCGACGAGCGGCAGGTGTTCGTCGTCGAGCCCGGGTACGTGGCAGGTGCGCCGGGGGCTCCGGTGGTGGTGTCCGCCCTGTTGCCGGACGGGCGATCGCCTGCCGGGAGGCCCGGGCGGATCCGGCCGCTCTACCGCCGGCCCGGTGGGCTCGAGCCCAATCTCGCGCCGGGGCTGCTGTCCGCGCTGAGCACCGCGTACGGGCGCGAGGTCGACGCCGAGGAGATCATCGCCTGGATTCTCGCCGTCGCCGAATCGTCGCCCGCCGGATGCGCGGTGCCTCTGCCGGCCGATCCCGGGGTGTGGCTGAGCGGTGTGGACCTGGGGCGGCGGCTCATGGAGATCCAGCTGCGTGGGGTCCGTGGCGGAGCGCGGCCGCGGCTGCCCGGGGGGCGCAGGCCGTATGTCCGTGCCGCCGTGCCCGCCCGGCCCGATGCGATCGGCTACGACGCGGCGGAGGAGGTGCTCAGTCTCGGCGACGGGCGCATCTCACCCGTGCCGCGTGAAGCCTGGGATTTCGAGGTCTCCGGCGTACGCGTGCTGGAGCTCTGGTTCGAGCGCCGGACCGGCGAGGCCGAAGCGGGGACGCTGGAGGCGATACGGCCCGCCTCGTGGCCGCAGGAGTGGACCTCCGAGCTGCTGGAGCTGATCACCGTGCTGGCGCTGCTGGGCGAACTTCGGGTACGGAAAGAAGAGTTGAAGGTGGGTAGGGAGATCACGCGCGAGGAGCTCGGGAGTGTGCTGCCGCCGCCCGCCGCGGCTCGGCGGCCCGCCTCCGTGCTCGACCATCACGAGGAAGGGCCGGAGGGTCAGTTCGCCCTGCTGTGAGGGGGTGGAGTGTCCAGGGGGTGACAAAGGTGGCCCGTACACGATAGGCACGGCTGTTATGAACCATCAGCCCCTTCCGCTCGACGGGATCACGGTCGTCGCCGTCGAACAGGCCGTCTCGGCGCCCTTCGCCACCCGCCAGCTCGCGGATCTCGGCGCCCGCGTCATCAAGATCGAACGTCCGGACGGCGGTGACTTCGCGCGCGGCTACGACACCGCCGCCCGCGGGCTCGCCTCGCACTTCGTCTGGTGCAACCGCGGCAAGGAGTCCATCGCCGTCGACCTCAAGGACCCGCGCGGCATCGATATCGTGCGTCGGCTCGTCGCGGACGCCGATGTGTTCGTGCAGAACCTCGCCCAGGGAGCGGCCGCGCGGCTCGGTCTGGACGCCGCCACCCTGTGCGCGGCGCACCCGCGGCTGATCGCCGTGGACATCTCCGGTTACGGCGCCCAGGGCCCGTACGCGCACAAGCGGGCGTACGACATGCTCGTGCAGTGCGAGGCGGGTCTGGTGTCGGTGACCGGGACCGCGCAGCAGCCGGTCAAGGCCGGCATTCCTGCGGCCGACATCGCGGCGGCGATGTACGCGTTCTCCGGTGTGCTCGCGGCGCTGCTGCGGCGGGCCACCACGGGCCGCGGCGGTCCGGTCGAGATCTCGATGCTGGAGTCGCTGGCCGAGTGGATGGGGCATCCGCTGAACTACGGGATGCACGGAGGTGAGGCCCCGGCGCGCACCGGGGTCGCGCACGCCGTCATTTCGCCGTACGACGCCTATCCGACGGCCGACGGCGGACAGGTGCTGCTGTCGGTGCAGAACGACAGGGAGTGGCGGCGACTGGCCGAACAGGTCCTTGAGCGACCCGAGTTGGGCGAGGATCCGGCCTTCGCGACCAATACCGCCCGCACGGCGAACCGCGCGAGGACGGATGCGGTGGTGGCCCGGGCCCTGGCGGGGCTGAGCAGCAAGGAGGCGATCGGCCGGCTGGAGGCGGCGGGCATCGCATGTGCCCGGCTCAACAGCGTGACGGATGTGGCCGTACATCCCCAGCTCGCGGCGCGGGACCGCTGGCGGGAAGTGGATTCACCGGTCGGACCGCTGCGGGCTCTGTTGCCCCCGATCACCCTGCCGGGTACGGCGGAGGCACGAATGGGCGCGGTTCCCGCACTCGGCGAGCACACCGACACGCTGCTGAAGGCCCTGGGGATGACGGATGAGGCTACAGCGGCGCTGCGCCGGGACGGTGTGATCGCCTGAGCGCGTTCGCGTCGAGCTGACGTCCTGGTGGTCGGTTCAGCCGCGGCTGCCGAAGAGCGAGCGACGCAGCCGCCGGAGCGGCGCGAAGAGCGACACCCGCGCGCTCTTGCTCTTGCGGGTGTGCGCGATGTCACGCGAGGTGAGCTCACGCATCAGCGACGTCGCCTCGGCCGACTCGTGCTGCGGGACGGCGGGACCGCCGAGCACCGCGAGATGGCGGTCGAGACGCGTGCTGGTCGCACTGCTCCCACACGTGATCGCAGGCACTCGCGGCCTGCTGCGCACCGTTATCTGTTCCATGTCACTCCCCACCCGTACGAGGGCACCCGGCCCGGGCAGGTTAACCCTATCGCTCCGCCGGGACACTCGTGTATCCCGCCCACGGGATTCACCACACCTGTACGAAGGTTGACGAATAGTCACCGAATACACCTGATTCCAGGGTGAGTTGGACAGTTCGTCAGCGAAAAAACTTTCTTCCCCAGCGACCAATCCGAACGGCTCTCCGCACCGAATGGCTGGCATCGAAGCACGACCAGCACTCCCGAAGGACGGATTCGATGACCGCAATCAGCAGCAGCGGGCGGCGGGGGTTCAACAGGCTCGCCGCACTCACCTGCGTGGCGCTGGCTACCGGAGCCCTGGTGGCCTCCGGCCTGACCGGCGCGGAGCCCGGGACCGCCCGGGCCTCCAGCCACCGCGAGGCCCCGCTGATCTCCGGACAGCCGCAGTACGACAACACCGACGTGTACGCGTTCGTCAGCCCCGACAAGCCGGACACCACCACGCTCGTCGCCAACGTGCTGCCGTTCCAGGAACCGGCCGGCGGCCCGAACTTCTTCAAGTTCGCCGACGACGCCCAGTACGACGTCCACATCGACAGTGACGGCGACGCCCAGGGCGACCTGATCTACCGGTGGACCTTCAAGGATCACGTCAAGAACGGCAATACGTTCCTCTTCAACACCGGTCCCGTCACGTCACTCGACGACCCGGACCTCAACATCACGCAGACGTACGACATCGAACTGCTGAGGCTGAAGAACCAGCATGTGATGCACACCACGAAGATCGCCGACGATCTGCCGGTGGCACCGTCGAACGTGGGCAAGGCCTCCATGCCGGACTACCAGAAACTGCGCGACCAGGCCGTGCGCGAAATCCCGGGCGGATCAAAGGCGTTCGCGGGTCAGGCGGACGATCCCTTCTTCGCCGACCTGCGCGTCTTCGACCTGCTCTACGGAGCCAACCTCACCGAGGTCGGCAACGACACGCTCAAGGGCTACAGCGTCAACTCCCTCGCACTGCAGGTACCGACCGCGTACATCCGGCAGTCGGAGAAGCAGCCCATCGTCGGCATCTGGACGACCACCCAGCGCAAGAGCGCGAGCGGTCACTGGGCCCAGGTGTCCCGGCTCGGTATGCCGCTGGTCAACGAGGTCGTCATACCCGTGAAGGCCAAGGACAAGTTCAACGCGTCCCACCCGTGGAACGACGGTGACTTCCTCCAGTTCGTCACCCAGCCGGAGCTGCCGAAGCTGATCGAGGGCATCTACAAGATCAAGGCCCCCGCCGAGCCGCGCAACGACCTGGTCTCGGTGTTCCTGACCGGCGTCGACAAGCTCAACAAGCCGCCGCACGTCCGCCCGGCGGAGGCGCTGCGGCTCAACACCTCCATCCCGCCCACGGCCGAGCCCAAGAGGCTTGGGGTACTGGACGGAGACAACGCCGGATTCCCCAACGGGCGGCGGCTGACGGACGACGTTCTGGACATCGCGCTCCAGGCCGTGGAGGGCGAACTGCTCGGCCAGAAGAACGACTTGGGCGACGCGGTCGACGCGAACGACCAGAAGTTCGGCCACTCCTTCCCGTACCTGGCACTGCCGACGTCGGGCTCCCGTGGCCCGCTGGCCAAGGGCGCCGGGACCAAGGACGCCGCGGGCAACCTGCTCACCGGAGGGGCGGCCGCCTCCAGCAGCGACACCAGCACGACGCTGATCGCCTCGGCGGTCGCCGCGGGTGCGGGAGTACTGCTGATCGGCCTGGGCCTCACCTGGTGGCGGATGCGGCGACGCAACCAGTACAGCTGAGCCGCCCGGCACCCATCGCCTCGACGGATCCACGAACGGAAAGGGCAGACAGATGTCCCTGCGCAGGGCGCGAGCAGGAGCGCCACCGCCGCTCCCCGGCAATCCTGCCCCGTCGGGGCGCGTAGGTGCCCGGCTCGCCGGCCGGTTCACCCGGCGCGGCGGGGCGGGGGAACCGGCCGGGCTCGACCCGGTGGTGCAGGCCGGGCTCGACGCGGAGACGCCGGCCGGGCTCGATCCCGTGGCGCGGGCCGGGCTCGACGCGGAGACGCCGAGCGGGCGTGCCGAGGCGGCGCTCTCCGACGGCTCCGACGGCTCCGACGGAAATCGTGAAGCCGGCACCTCCGCCGGCCCTGGGGCGGGCCCCCCGGGCCGGGCCGCCGGGCGGGTCCGGGGCGTTCTCCTGCCCGCCGCGGCGCTCGCGCTCGTGCTCACCGCGGGCGCTCTCGCCTTCGGACGGCCGGACGAGGCGCCCCCGACCACCCGCACCGCCGCGCCCGCGGCCGACGCGCCGTTCGACCGGATCGGTACCGGTGACCTCGCGCACGGGGTCACCGGCCTCCAGGCGCATCTGCGGGCCCAGCCCAAGGACGCCCGGGGGTGGGCGACCCTGGCCACCGCCTATGTGGAGCAGGCCAGGACCGGCGGCGACCCGACCCGGTATCCGCAGGCCGCCAAGGCGCTCGCCCGCTCGCTCGCCCTCCAGCCGCAGGACAACGACTCGGCGCTTGCCGGGCGCGCCGCGCTCGCGGCGGCGCGGCACGACTTCCGGGGCGCGCTGCGGGACGCGGAAGCGGCGCTGAAGGTCAATCCGTTCAGCGAGCGGGCTCTCGCCTCCCGGATCGACGCCCTTGTCGAACTGGGCAGCTATCCAAAGGCGTTGGCGGCGGCGAAGGAGGCCGACGGCCGCCGCCCCGGTATCCCCGTCTTCACGCGCTACGCGTACGTACTGGAGCTGCGCGGCGACATCGCGGGCGCCCGCCGGGTGCTCGGCCTGGCACTGGACTCGGCCGTCTCCCCCGGCGACACCGCGTACGTGGCCACCGCTCTGGGCCAACTGGAGTGGACCCAGGGCGCATACGCCGCCGCGCTGCGCCGGTTCGCGACCGCGCTGGCCGCTGATCCGGCGTATCTACCCGCTCTGGAGGGCCGGGCCCGTGTCCAGGCCGCGCAGGGCGACACGAAGAGCGCCGAGCGCGGGCTCGAGGATGTGGTGGAGCGGCTGCCGCTGCCGGGACAGCTGGTGGCGCTCGGTGAGGTGTACGAGGCCCGGGGACGTACGGCCGAGGCCCGGGCCCAGTACGAACTGATCGGCACCTGGACCGAATTGGCCCGCGCCAACGGCGTGGACACCGATCTGGACACCGCCCTGGCTCTCGCGGACCACGGCGACCGGAGCCAGGCGCTGCACGCCGCACGCGCCGAGTGGAAGCAGCGGCAGACCGTGCACACCGCTGACGCCCTGGCGTGGGCGCTGCAGGTGAACGGCCGCTCCGCCGAGGCACTTTCGTACATCGGGAAGTCCGCGCCCCCCGGCTGCCGCAACGCGGTGTTCCTCTACCACCGCGGCATGATCGAACGCGCCGCCGGCCGGACCGCGGCGGCCCGGACCTCGCTCGCGGCCGCCCTGAAGGTCAACCCCGGCTTCTCACCGAGCGGTTCGCGTGCGGCTCGTGCCGCGCTGAAGGCACTGGAGGCATCATGAGGAGGCGTACCACCGTCGCCGGCACGGCGGTCCTCATTGCCGGGGCGGCGCTTGCGCTGCTGCCCGCGGGGACGGCCGCCGCGCACCCCCTGGGCAACTTCACGGTCAACCGGTACGACGGGCTCCTCGTCGCCCCGAAGCTGCTGGGCGTCGATCATGTCGAGGACCTGGCCGAGATACCCGCCGCCCAGGCCCGTTCCGCCATCGACCGGGACGGCGACCGGAAGATGTCCACCGGTGAACTGTCCGCCTGGGCCAGGGGCCGCTGCCAGGATGCGGCGCAGGACGGCCATGTCACCGTCGAGGGGCACGCGGCCGCGCTCACACCCGGCGCGAGCAGCGCCGAAGTACGCCCGGGACAGGCCGGGCTGCCGACTATGCGGGTCGAGTGCCGGCTGACGGCCGCACTACCGGAAGGGCAGCAGACGATCGTCTTCCGGGCGCCGGGCGGCGACAAGGGTCCGGGCTGGCGGGAGATCACGGCCCGCGGGGACCGGATGACGCTCGCCTCCTCCGACGTACCGAAGGCAACAACGTCACGGCGGCTCACGGTGTACCCGAACGGCCAGCTCTCCTCTGCGCCGGACCAGCGGGCGGCCGAGCTCTCGGTCACTCCGGGCGGCGCCCCGGCGGTGGCGGACCGGCCCGGGGATGCGGTGGCTCCGGCCTCCGTACTGCCGCGCGGCGCGGACCGCTGGACGCAGGCGCTGACCGGGCTGGTGTCCCGGCGCGAACTGACGGCCGGATTCGCCGCGCTGGCCCTGGCGACG
>NZ_JBSFUK010000022.1:0-95713 GCF_053591755.1 Streptomyces sp. NPDC002926 | reverse complement strand
GTGTTTTCAGACGTGTGCCCTTCACTTCTGCGGTGCTTGGGGGGGTTACCGCGCCCGCCCCCCCGGTGTCGGTTCCGGCGACGTATCCGCCGGTCGCGGCCCTGCGCAGGGCCGCGACGCTGCGGGCCGAGGCGCTGGAGGAGGCCGGATGTCGCTGATCTCCATCCTTGCCCGGCTGGAGGCCGTGGAGTCGGGGCGGGCCACCCCGCTGGCGACCGTGCGGCACCGGCATCTGTCCGAGCGGCCGCTGGTACTCGTACCGCTGACCACGGCCGGTGAGGCGGGTGCGCCGCTGGGCGCGCTGGTGGGAACGGATCCCCAGGAGCCGCGACTGCTGGTCGTGCTGCAGCCGCGCGACCGCGATCTGCGCTTCACCTTCCTGGCCGAGCTGGCCGATGCCGTACTGCCGCACCTCGACGCGTACGCCGACGATGTCGAGCCTGTCGAGCCCGGGGGCACCTCCCGGCCGAAGGCTGGGGGAGAAACCGGCCCCGAGACCGGCAAGGGCGACAAGGCCGATGTCGAACTGTGCGCGGACGCACCGCAGTTGATCGTGCCTGGACGGGCCGGCGTCGACTTCGTACGGCTCCTCGGCCGCTCGATGCGCTTCCGGCGTACGGCCGAGGACGACCCCGACGCGCCCTACCCCGCGCCGCCTCGCGTCCCGCTCCTCGGCCGCTGGCTGACGCACTACGGCGAGCGCGCCCGGGTGCCCGGCTCCTCGCTGCTGCTCGCGGCGACCGATCTGCTGAACCGGCACTGGGCGACCGGCCAGTCGAGCCTGGAGGACCAGCATCTGGGCGCGTTGCTCGCCTGGATCGACCCGCCCGACGGCACATCGGGCGCTCAGGCCGCGCTGCGGGCGGAGCTGGCGCGGGACCGGGCCGGGCAGTTGCTCTGCCCGCCGGCCGGCCCGGCAACCGACCCGGCCTTCGACAACAGGCTGCTGGCCCCGGCCGTCGAGCGCTACGACCGGGCGCGCCAGGCGCTGGCGGCGGCCGAGGACGGTGCGGCGGCCGACGCGCGTCTTGGCGAACTGACCGTCGCCGAGCGGGAGATCCGCCGACTCGTGGCCGGCCAGCTGCAGCCCACCTGGCAGGCGGTGTGGCGCGGCCTCGAGCTGCTCCGGGAGCTGCCGGAGGGGTCGCGGGCGGCGGATCGCTGGACGCGCGACCGCTGGTCGTTCACCGCGCACCGCGATCGCGTACGGGCCGGGGAGCCGCCGCAGCCCCGGCGCGACGACGCGGTGACGGCCGCGCGGAAACTCGCCTCCCGCGAGACGGCCCAGGCGCAGCTGAAGGCCCAGGAGGCGCTGGACGACCCACTGGTGCTGGCGGGGCGCAGGCTGGCGGGCGAGGCGTTCATGGGTGAGGTGACCGAGGTCGTGATGGCCTGGTCCGAGTCGAAGCGGCCGAGCCCGCGTCCCCTGCTGACCGTCCGCACGGACGACCGCCCGCATCTGAGCGAGCGCGTGAAGGTGTACCGCTCGCTGGACGGCAAGCCGCAGACGGCCGAGTTCGTCGGGTTCACAGGGTCCGAGGCCGAGGGTGTGCTGGTGCTGCGGCTGACCGACCGCATGGGCCGGTCCAGGGACCCTGCGGCAGGCTCCGTACCGGAGAAGGGCGAGCGGATCGCGTGGACCCTGTTCGAGCACGGCCGGCGGGGCGGCCCGAAGCTGCCGGACCAGGAGGAAACCCCATGGACCCACGGCGGCCCTCCGGGCACGGCCGCGGAGAGCCCGGACCCCGTGACCCCGGAGGACATTCTGTGACGGCCACTGTTGACCCCTCCGCCGCTGCGGGCGGAGGTGCGCTGTGAGCGGGCGCGTCTTCGATCCGTCCGCCGAGGCCGGCCGGGCCACCGACGCGATCCTCTCCGACACACTGCACGGGACACACCGTGGCGTCGTCGTGGACTCGCCTCCCGGCGCGGGCAAGTCGACGCTCGTCGTGCACACCGCGCGGGAACTGGCGGCTGCCGGGCGACCGTTGATGGTCATCGCGCAGACCAATGCGCAGGTCGACGACCTGGTGGTCCGGCTCGCCGAGAAGGAGCCCGACCTGCCGGTCGGACGGCTGCACAGCAACGAAGCCGACCCGTACGACAAGGCCCTCGACGAGCTCGACAACGTACGCAAGTCCGCCAAGGCCGGTGACCTGGCAGGCCTGGACGTCGTCATCTCGACCGCCGCGAAGTGGGCGCATGTGCAGGGCGTGGAGCCCTGGCGGCACGCCATCGTCGACGAGGCGTACCAGATGCGTTCCGATGCGCTGCTCGCCGTCGCCGGGCTCTTCGAACGGGCGCTGTTCGTGGGTGACCCGGGCCAGCTGGACCCGTTCTCGATCGTGGGCGCGGACCAGTGGGCCGGGCTGTCGTACGACCCGTCCGCGAGCGCGGTCTCGACGCTGCTCGCGCACAACCCGGAGCTTCCGCAGCACCGGCTGCCGGTCTCCTGGCGGCTCCCGGCGTCCGCCGCACCGCTGGTCTCGGACGCGTTCTACCCGTACACACCCTTCCGCAGCGGCACGGGCCCGGACGACCGGCGGCTGGCCTTCGGTGTGCCGTCGGACGGCTCGGGGCCGGACCGGGTGCTGGACGAGGCGGCGGAGTCCGGATGGGGTCTGCTGGAGCTGCCCGCGCGCAGCACGCCCCGTACGGACCCCGAGGCGGTACGGGCCGTGGCCCTGGTGGTCCGCCGGCTGCTGGACCGCGGTGGCGCGGCGACCAGCGAGCGGTCGGCGGACCCGGTCCCGGTGACCGCGGAGCGGATCGCGGTCGGCACGGCCCACCGCGACCAGGCGGCGGCGGTGCGGGCGGCCTTGGCCGAGGTGGGCGTCGCCGACGTCACCGTGGACACCGCGAACCGTCTCCAGGGCCGGGAGTTCGACGTCACGGTGGTCCTCCACCCGCTGTCGGGCCGCCCGGACGCGACGGCGTTCCATCTGGAGACGGGCCGGCTGTGCGTACTGGCCTCCCGCCACCGGCACGCGTGCATCGTGGTGTGCCGCGCGGGCGTCACGGACCTGCTGGACGAGCACCCCTCGACGGAGCCTGTCCAGCTGGGCGTCACGGTCAAATTCCCGGATGGCTGGGAGGCGAACCACGCCGTGCTGGCCCACCTGGCGGAACACCGTGTGAGCTGGCGACCGTGAGTACCGGGAAACGCGGTGTGCGGCGGCAACCGCAGGCCCCCTTGCGGGGACCGGGACAATGGACGGTGGCCCCGGGCACCGGGCGGAGTCCGGCCACACGCGCGAGTCGAGGAAAGGCGGCCGGATCAGGGGCCGCACCGTACGAGGAGGAGAACCACATGGCGGATCCCGAGCGGAGCGAGCGGAAGCTGCGACCGGCCCCGCTGCTCTTCGAGCCGTCGGAGGCTGCCGCCGATCCCGAGCACTTCTTCGACCTGGAGTCCATCGAGGACCCACGGGAGCTGCTGGCCCGGGCCACGGAACTGACCCTGGCGTTCCGCGCGGCGACCGACCGGGCGGCGGAGTACCAGGCGCTCGCGGCGGCCCAGCTCGCCGACCCGCGGCGCTTCGACCGGCTCACCCCCGCGGACATCGCCGAGCGGGCGGAGTGGACGGAGGACTACGCCAAGAAGATGATCGAGTTCGGCCGCGACCTGCTCCGCAACACCACCCCGTAGCCGCCGGAAGCAGCCGAACGGGCACCGGCACGCACGGGGCACGCACCGGCCAACATCCCGCCTGGCATATGCAGGGGGGCAAGGTACCCCTCCCCGTCCCGCCCTGTCCTCATTTCCGCAAACTCTCAGAGACAGAACCGTCACTCACGGTAGATCTTGTGTCATGAGCGCATGGCTGCGAGACGAACTCCTGCGAGACCCCGGCGTCGCTGACGACGAGCGCCGTACGGACATCCTCGCCCTCCTGCAGGAGGAGGGCAGCCATCGCGCGGCACAGGTGACCACCCCCGGCGCCCGCTGGCTCACCTCGGCCGGGGCGTATCCGCGCTCGATACTCTCCCTTTGGGAGACCCGGCCGACCGCCCCCGCCGTGCTCCCCTGCGGCGCCGTCTTCGATGTCGTGAACGTGCCCACGATCTTCGGCCGGCGGATGCTCGACCGACTCTGGGAGGAGGGGCCGGGATCCGGCCCCGTCGCCATGCACCGCGGCCGGATGATGATCTTCGCCGCGCCCGGCACCGCCCAGCGTCTGCCGTCCCTGCTCGACTGGGAGGAGTGGGGCTGTTCCGTACCGCCGATGATCTACCACGGCATCGGCGACGCCGTGACCGTCCCGCCGCTGGCGCAGAGCCAGGACGCCACCGGGCCGCGCTGGCTGGTGGCCCCGGACGCCCGCCATCCGTGGCTTCCGGGGCCCGAGGTACTGCTCTGGTCGTGCGTCCGGGCGGTCCGTGCGGCCTCGTCATCGAGCGTGCGTATATCGATTTTTCCTCCCGCCGATCAGGATGCTAAGGTCTACGACGTCAGCAGGCGCCGCTAGCTCAGTTGGTTAGAGCAGCTGACTCTTAATCAGCGGGTCCGGGGTTCGAGTCCCTGGCGGCGCACAGACGGAAGAAGCCCCTCGCGAGAGCGAGGGGCTTCTTCGCTTTCCCGCACCGGGGCGACCCGAAGGGCCACCGCACCAAGGCGACGCCCCGCATCGCGGCAGCCCGCACCCGCGCCGCTACGCCGTCGTGATCCTGATCGTCCACGCGCCCGACCGCGTCCGATCCACCACCTGCACCCTTGTGCGCTCGCCCGGCGTCCCCGGCATCGTGAACGTCTCGCCGACCCCCAGCGGCGCGTCCGCGAGCGGCGGATAGACCGACCGGTCCCAGCACGCCTCGGTGTCCGGATGCGTGTCCACGACCTCGATCGGACCGCCGCCCGACGCCGTCTCGGCCTGTACGCGGTACAGCAGCACACCCTCGGCGCAGGTATCCCGGTCGTTGCCCATCGAGCTGCGCGCCTCGATCGCGAGCGCGGTGTCCTCCCCGGTCCTGACGACGGCGAGCCGCGTGCCGAGGCTGCCGCCGGGCGCGGCCTCCACCGTCTCCAGCGTGATCAGCTCGGACTTCTGCACACAGCGCACGGACCGCTGGTCCAGCCATCCCAGCTTCCACTTGTGCCAGGCGAAGAGATCCGGCGCGAGCCCGAACTGGCTGCCCATCACATCCCAGTCCCCGACGTAGGTGTCCCAGTCCCCCTTGCCGTCCGTCGGCCGGTGGTAGAGATCCGGCAGGTCGAAGGCGTGCCCGGTCTCATGGGCCAGCACGTTGTGGTCCGGCGGATGGCTCTCGAAGACGGTGACGACCCGTTTGATGTCCGTGCCGTCGGCATGCAGCGGCTGCTCCAGGTTGACGACCTTCGTCGCGTCGGCGTCCACACCGGGCGCGTCCGGGTCGGCGACGAGATAGACGACGTCGTAACGGGAGAAGTCGACCGTCGAGTCCGCCGCGGCGACCGCGTCCCGCAGATAGGCGCTGCGCCGCGGCGAGTCCCAGTCCCGCTTTATCCCGTACCCGGTCGAGGACTTCGGCATCGGCACCCACTGGTGCTGCGGATGCGGGCGCAGCGCGAACTTCCCGTACGAGGCACGCGCGAAGAACTGGCTGGTGGCCGGGAAGTGGTCCCTCGCGAGGTCGTCCGGTGAGTTCAGCGGCACCGAGTCCGGGAACGACAGGAAGATCATGACCGCGTCCAGGTTCCCGACAGGTCGCGGGTAGGCGGAGTCCCAGGAGTCGACGCCGAGCGAGTGGTGAGCGGCAGTGCGGGGCAGCGCACAGGGCCCTCCGGGTGACTCGGCCACGGCCGGGCCGGCCACCAGGCCCGTGGCGGCGAGCGCCGTGAGGGAGGTGAGGGCGGCCGCGGCGCTGCGCAGGCGCCCCCATTCCACTCCCGGGGCCACTCCCACGGGTGTTCCCTCGGGTGACTGCTGACCCTCCACGTGGACCTCCGGCTGAGGAATGCGGGACACCTCACCCACCCTGTGTTGATTTCAGCTGGTACGCCCTGCCGGCTGCCCCACTCGGGTGACCGACCCGACACCGGGCCGACACCGACCCGAGACCCGCCGACACTCCGATGGCTCACGGAACGTCACAATCGGTCAGGACGGAATCGGCCCCCGCGCAGACCTGTGCAGAAACGATCGTCCGTAGCCCTGGGGCGGCCTGATCCACTACGCCACAGCTGGAACAGCCGCCGGGCGGCCTCTATGATCGGCACACTTTCCAGGCGTCTTCCCCGAGTTCATACCGGCTTCATCGCCGATCGCGTGGGGCGGCCATCCCGACCACATCTGTACGACCCTGTACGAAAACAACTGCACTGCGGGAGCGAGCGGTGAGCGGAACCTCCGAAGGAACAGGGCCGGCCGGAGTCGCAGTCCCCGGAAGCAACCGGCCGTTACTCACAGAGCGTCACAGCGCCGGCCGGGCGGCCGCCGAACTGCGTGACTACCGCGCCGCGTTCAACGCCGCGCACCTCGCGATGGCCGTCGTCGACCACGAGGGCCTGACGGTCACCGCGAACGAGGCCTTCGCCGCGCTGCTCGGCACCGAACCCGTCACCCTTCTGGACCAGTCCGCGGCCGATCTCGTCGACCTGGCGTCGGACGGCCGTACCTGGCAGGCGTACCGCGAAGTGCTGCGCGGCCGCCGCTCCAGGTTCCGCTGCACGCGCCGCCTCAAGCACCCGGACGGCCGCACGCTCTGGGCCGAGGTCACCGTCGCGCCGGTGCCGGAGAGCAGCAATGTGCTGCTCTCCATCACGGACGTCAGCGACCGGCGCGAGCTGCTCGCGCGGCTGCGGCAGGTCCAGATGCACGACCCGGTGACGCGGCTGCCCAACCGCACCCTCTTCTTCGAGCGGCTCTCGGCGGCGCTGGAGTCATCGGCCTACGACCAGGGCTCCACCGGGCGGATCGGGCTCTGCTACCTGGACCTGGACGGCTTCAAGGCCGTCAACGACACGCTCGGGCACCGGGTCGGCGACCGGCTGCTGGCCGCCGTCGCCACCCGGCTGACCGAGTGCGCGGACAGCGACGGCCACACGCGCAGCGGCAGCCATCTGGTGGCCCGCCTCGGGGGCGACGAGTTCGCGATCCTCGTCGAGGACTCCACCGGTACGGAGCAGCTCGCCGACCTCGCCAGATCCGTACTGGTCGCGCTCCAGCAGCCGTTCGACCTGGCGGGACAGCGGCTCTCGGTGTCGGCGTCGATCGGGGTCGTGGAGCGGGTAGCGGCCGGGACGACCGCGACGGGTCTGATGCAGGCCGCGGACACCACGCTGTACTGGGCGAAGGCGGACGGCAGGGCTCGCTGGACCCTCTTCGACCCCGAGCGCAACGCGCACCGGATGACGAGACAGGCGCTCTCCTCCACGCTCCGGCCGGCCGTGGAGCGCGGCGAGTTCGCCCTGGAGTACCAGCCGCTGGTGGGGATGGCGGACGGGGTGCCGCGGGGCGTGGAGGCGCTGGTGCGCTGGAACCACCCGCAGTTCGGCACGCTCGCGCCGAATCGGTTCATCGCCATCGCGGAGGAGGACGGCTCGATCGTCCAGCTCGGCCGGTGGGTGCTGCGTACGGCGTGCCGCCAGGCCCGCCAGTGGCAGAAGGACCACCCGGACGCCCTGCCGCTGTTCGTGAGCGTCAATGTCGCCGTACGGCAGGTCTGGGACTCCGACCTGGTCGCGGACGTGGCGGAGATCCTGGCCGAGACCGGCCTGCCACCGCATCTGCTGCAGCTGGAGCTCACCGAGTCCGCGGTGATGGGTTCGGCGGGTCGCCCGCTCCAGGCGCTGCAGGCACTGAGCGACATGGGTGTGCGGATCGCGATCGACGACTTCGGGACCGGGTACTCGAACCTGGCGTATCTGAGCCGGCTGCCGGTGTCCGTACTGAAGCTCGACGGATCGTTTGTCCGCGGCTTCCAGGACGAGGCGCACCCGAACCCGGCGGACGAGACGATCGTCGAGGCGATGGTGCAACTGGCGCACCGGCTGGGCCTGACGGTCACGGCGGAGTGCGTGGAGACGGCCGGCCAGGCGTCGCGTCTGCGACGGATCGGGTGCGACACGGGTCAGGGCTGGCTGTACTCACGGGCGGTGGCGCCGGAACGGATCGCGGAGCTGATCGGCTCCGGCGCGCTGTCGGTCTGAGGTCGTCGGCCGGGAGACAGGCCGGGAGGCAGACCGGGAGACAGACCGGGAGACAGACCGGGAGACAGGCCGGGAGACAGGCCGGGAACGCCGAACCGCCCCCGGCCGGAACTGGGTTCCGGCCGGGGGCGGTCGCCTGTGGGGGGACTGGGGAGGTCGGGTCAGCAGGCGCCCAGGTCCTGCCAGACGCCCCATTCACCCGTGGTGCCCGGCTCCTCGCCCTGGGTCCACCACTTGGCCTTCCAGACATGGCCGTTGTGGGAGACCTGCGTCGATCCGGTGTACGCCGGAGCCGGGGACCAGGCCGGTGCCGTGCAGCCGGCCGGCGGGGCGGAGGGCGAGGGGGTGGGGTTGCCCGGGGACGGGGTCGGATTGCCCGGGGTCGGCGTCGGGTCCGACGGAGACGGGGTCGGGTCCGGGGTGGCCGAGCCGCCGACCGCGGTCACGATCTGGTTGAGCAGCGTGGTCTGTTCGTCGAGGCCGAGCAACGAGTACATCATCGCGCCCGCCAGGCCACGGTTGTGCGCGTAGTCCGCGCGCGCCTGGATCGCCCGCTTGTCGAGGCCGGTGAAGAACTCCCCGTCCTTGTAGAAGTACGCCGCCTTCGCCTCGTCGTCCCAGAACGTCGTCGCCGCGTTGTCGACGATGCCGCCGAGCTCCTTGTAGTGCGCGATGCCTGCCTGCTGGCTGACCGGGCGGGCACCCGAGGCGCCGGTCGCGGACTGCGCGAGGCCGTTCTTCGCGCCGGCCGGGACGCCCTTCCAGCCGCGGTAGTAGAACTCGTACCCCAGCGTCAGCTTGTTCGCCGGGAAGCCGCCCGCGATGCCGTACGCCGCGTTCCCGTCCAGCCAGGAGTCGATGGCGTTGTCGATCGAGTACTTCTGCGTGCCCGGCGCGATCACGTCGGTCGGGTCGGAGGCCGGCGAGTACAGCGGCGACTGGTGGTACGCCGGTCCGTCCGCGTCCCAGGCGCCGTGCATGTCGTACGTCATGATGTTCGCGTAGTCGAGGTACGCGCCGATCTTGTCCGTCTCGATGTTCTTGATCTTGTCCTGGCCGGCCGGGAGCGCCGCCGTCAGCAGGTACTTCTTGCCGCCGTGCGCCGCGCCGTACTCGTCGAGCTGCTTGCGGAACTCCGCCAGCAGCAGCGTGAAGTTGGCCTTGTCCTCGGCGCCGTAGTGGTTGCCGAGATGGCCGCCCTCCGAGCCCGGGTACTCCCAGTCGATGTCGATGCCGTCGAAGATCCCGGCAGCCGCGCCCGCGCCGCCGTAGCCGCCGTCGACCGGCAGGTCGCCCGCGATGTACTGCTTGACGCAGGAGGCGACCAGCTTCTTGCGGCTCGCGTCCGTCTTCGCCGCGTCGTGGAAGTACTTGGAGTAGGTCCAGCCGCCGATCGAGATATTGATCTTGAGCTTGGGGTGTTTCGCCTTCAGCTCCTTGAACTGGTTGAAGACGCCCACGATCGGCTGGTTCCAGGTGTCGGCGACGCCGTCGACGCTGTCCGCCGCGGCGAAGGACTTCTGGTAGTCGGCGTACGAATCGCCCGCGCCGTCACCGGCGTTGGGGTTGTTGTCGTCGCCCGCCGCCTTGTTCGCCTCGAAGCAGGTCAGGTCGGTGGGGTGGATGTTGCCGAACGAGTAGTTGATGACATCGAGCTTGTCCGCGATGCCCCGGGTGTCCAGGTGCTTGGGGTAGAAGGCGTTGCCGTACACGCTCCACTGGTCGTAGTACGCGATCTTCACCCCGCCGGTGGAGGCGGCGGCCGTGGCGTCGCCGCGGGCCGCGGCCCCGGCGGTGCCGAGGCCTGTGAAACCGGCCAGGGCGCCGGCGGCGAGCGCCGCGGTCGTCAGGGCCGCGAGCAAGGGTCTGCGGGAGCGCACGTACAGCCTCCGGGGGTGTGGGGGACAAAATCCGGAACGGGAGTTGGAGAAGAGATAGCGATCCGGCCACTGCCGCGTCAATGGTCTGAACCAAATAAGGACTAGACCAATTTCTTGGAGAAACCGCTTGTCAGACACCCGCGCCCGAAATGTGAAACCGCCCGCCACCATCGGTGACGAGCGGTTTTAGGACTCCCTTAAGGAACTGCGGACAAGAGGTTCAGGAATGAACCAGTCCACCCGGCAAATCGTAGGCATCCGCGATCAGTTCGTACGAGCGCAGCCGCGCGTCGCCGCCGTGCGCATTGGCCGTGATCATCAACTCGTCGGCGCCGGTGCGCTTCTGGAGGTCGTCCAGGCCGGTGCGCACCGCGTCCGGAGTGCCGTGGATGACATTCGACAGCCAGCTGTCCACGAACTCCCGCTCGATGGCGCTGAATTCGTACGCCGCCGCCTCGTCGGGCGTGGGGATCAGCCCGGGGCGGCCGGTGCGCAGCCGGACCATCGACAGCGCGCCGGTCAGTACCTGACGGCGCGCCTCCCGCTCGTCGTCCGAGGCGAGCGCGGAGACGCCGATCACCGCGTACGGGGCGTCCAGGATCCACGAGGGGCGGAAGGAGTCGCGGTAGAGGTCCAGCGCCGGGACGGTGTTCTGCGCCGAGAAGTGGTGCGCGAAGGCGAACGGCAGTCCGAGGACGCCGGCCAGCCGCGCGCTGAAGCCGGAGGAGCCGAGCAGCCAGATCGGCGGGCGGGCCGAGGGTCCCTGGACCGGTCCGGGGACCGCGTGGATACGGGCGTACGGATGGCCGTCCGGGAAGTCGTCGTCGAGGAACCGGGTCAGCTCGGCGAGTTGCTGAGGGAACTCGTCCGCGCCCTCTCCCCTGGCCTCCGGCAGGGAGGACCCCAGCCGGTCGGCACGCCGGAGCGCGGCGGCGGTCGCGCCGTCGGTGCCCGGCGCGCGGCCCAGACCCAGGTCGATCCGGCCCGGCGCGAGGGCCTCGAGCGTGCCGAACTGCTCGGCGATCACGAGCGGCGCGTGGTTGGGGAGCATCACACCGCCGGAACCGAGACGGATGCGCTCGGTGTGGGCGGCGAGGTGGGCGAGGATCACGGCCGGCGAGGACGAGGCGACGCCCGGCATGGAGTGGTGCTCGGCGACCCAGTGACGGTGGAAGCCGCGGCGCTCGGCGAGCCGTGCGATGTCCACGCTGGTACGCAGGGCGTCGGTCGCGGTACGGCCGCTGCCGACCGTCACCAGGTCCAGTACCGACAGCGGTACGGGTGCGGTTCCGTTCGCCGTGCCTCGAATCTCGTCCACCGGTGGGGCCCTCCTGCGCATGAAGATACGTACAGCACAGAAGAACAGGAGGGTCTCTCCGGTTATTCCCGCCCGGCCGTCCCCTTCGTCGTCCTCTTGGTCGTTCCTGTCGCTCCCGCCGTCATTCCCGTTTCGCGAACAGCGTGCCCAGTTTCGGCCCGTACACCCAGGCCCTGCGGTCGGCCAGCCGCAGCCCCTCCCACACCGTCACCTGGTTGGCGGTGAGCACCGGCTTGCCCAGCATCTCCTCCAGGTCGGCGAGGTACGCCGCGGTGTGCAGGGCCGTGTCGGGCAGCAGCACCACTTCCGCGTCCGGATGGTCGCCCGCGCGCGCCAGCTCCAGCACCTCCGCCCGGCCCCAGGTGCCCACCTCGGCCGCCGTGATGATCCCGCTCGCCCTGTCCGCGACCACCTCGGCGCCGGACGCCTTGAGGAAGGCGGTGAAGTGCGCGGTGACGTCCTCCGGATAGGTCGCGGCGACGGCGACGCGCCGCGCGCCCAGCTCCCGTACCGCATGGGCGAAGGCGAACGACGTACTCGACGCGGGCAGACCCGCGGCCCGGGCGAGGGAGCGGATCTGTTCCTGCGCCCGGTCCCAGCCGTACACGAAACTCCCGCTGGTGCACGCCCAGACCACCGACTCCGCCCCTTCCAGCCGGAGCTCCTCCACACCCGCGGCGAGCCGCTCCGCCGATCCCATCTCCAGCAGCGCGTCGACGCGGTGCGCGTCCTCGCCGATGTCGGTGTGGACGACGGGCAGTCTGATGTCGCTGTCGAGCAGCACCTCGAACCGGGGATAGTCGTCCTCGGCGGAGTGCCCGGGGTAGAGAAGTCCGACCGTGGTCATGTCCAGCCTTCCTGTTCTTCGGGCTGAGCCGGCTGGGCCTGCTGGGGCTGCGGTGCCTGGTGAGCCGACGGCATCTGTGGCGGCTCCACCTCAGCGGCCTCCGGTTGCAGCAGCAGCGCCTGGTAGGGGCCGACCGCGTGCACCCCGATCCCGCGCAGCGCCGCCCACATCGTCACCTGGTTCGCCGAGAGCACCGGCATCCTCAGTTCGGCCTCCAGTTGCGGAATCGCGTCGTACGTCGGCAGATTCGTGCAGCTGATGAAGAGCGCGTCCGCCGCGCCCACCACCGCTTGCCGCGCCATGTCCACGACCGACCGGTACGGCACCTTCCAGATGTGCCGGGTCAGCCCCAGAAAAGCGCGGCCCGTGACCGTTACCCCGGCTTCTGCCAGATACTCCTCCAATGCCTGGGTCACCGATTCCGTATAGGGCGTGACCAGGGCGATACGGCCGGCGCCCAGCTCGTCGAGTGCTTCGAGCAGGGCGCCGGAGGTGGTCAGCGAGGGCACTTCCCCCGCCGAGCTCATCGCCTCGCACATGGCCCGCTCCCCGGCCAGGCCGCCCACGAAACTGCCCGACGTACAGGCGTAGGCGACCACCTCGGGCTCGGACGCGCCCAGTGCCCGCACCGCATCGCGCAGCGTCTCGTGCTCGCTCACCAGGCGGGCCAGGTCCAACGAGACCTCGACGGGCACATAGGGGGTACGGGTCAGACGCAGCGAGACATTGTCGGGGACCCAGCGCCACAGCTCCCGGTCCAGGGCGAAATCGAACGGGGCGACCACACCGACACCGCGCTGTGGCCGTGGCCCGCCGAGAAAGGAGACATCCATCGCTGGCCCCCTTAGCGTGTTATTGACGACGTTAGGTTCGGGTGCGAGCGTGGGTCAATCCGTACATGTCAGACGTTACGAAACGGCTTCCGCTTGATGTCTGAACCCACCCTCCTTGTCCTGGCGGCCGACCCCCCGCCGCGTCTCGGTCAACTGGCCGGAAGGGTCCGCGTCCAGTACGCCGACGAGCAGACGCTCGCCTCTCAACTCCCGTACGCAGACGTCCTGTTGGTATGGGATTTCACCTCCGACGCGGTACGCCGCGGCTGGCCCGGCGAGGGCCCGCGGCCGCGCTGGGTGCACACCCCGAGCGCGGGCGTGGACCGGCTGCTGTGCCCCGAGCTGATCGCTTCCGAAACGGTCGTCACCAACGCCCGCGGAGTCTTCGAGGAACCGATCGCCGAATACGTGGCGGGACTGGTGCTCGCCATGGCCAAGGACCTCCCCGGAACCCTCGAGCTCCAGCGGCAGCGGCGCTGGCGCCACCGCGAGGGCCTGCGGGTCGCGGGCACCAGGGCGACGGTCGTCGGAGCGGGCCCGATCGGCCGGGCCGTGGCCCGCACGCTGGAGGCTCTCGGCGTCACCGTGGCGGTCGTGGGCCGCACCGAGCGTCCCGGAATCCACGGCACGCAGGATCTCGACCGGCTGCTCGCCCGCGCCGACTGGGTCGTCTGCGCCGCGCCGCTCACCGACGCGACACGCGGGATGTTCGACGGGCGGCGCTTCGCACTGATGCAGCCGTCGGCGCACTTCATCAATGTGGGGCGCGGTCCGCTGGTGGTGGAGGACGATCTCGTCACCGCGCTGAACAACCGGTGGATCGCGGGCGCTGCCCTCGATGTGTTCGTGTCCGAGCCGGTCACGCCCGACAGCGCGCTGTGGGACGTCCCCGGGCTGATCGTCTCGCCGCACATGAGCGGCGACACGGTCGGCTGGCGGGACCGTCTGGGTGAACAATTCGTCGAGTTGTACGAACTGTGGGAGGCCGGAAAGCCGTTCCCGAACGTGGTGGACAAGAAACGTGGGTACGTCCCCATGCATGATGTCTCCGCTGACTGACCTGACCGCACACCAACTGCTGGCCGGCTACGCGTTGGGCGACTTCTCCCCCGTCGACGCGACCCTCGCCGCGCTGGAACGGATCGAGGTGGTGCAGCCGCTGGTCAATGCCTTTGTCCGGGTCGATGCCGAACAGGCACTGGCCCAGGCGCGGGCATCCACCGAGCGGTGGCACAGGAAGCAGCCGCAGGGGCTGCTCGACGGAGTGCCGGTGACGGTGAAGGACCTCCTGCTGCAGCGCGGGGTCCCGACCCTGCGCGGCTCCAAAACCGTTTCGGCGGAGGGCAACTGGGACGAGGACGCGCCGTCCGTCGCCCGGCTGCGCGCGCACGGCGCGGTCTTCCTCGGCAGGACGACGACGCCGGAGTTCGGCTGGAAGGGCGTCACCGATTCGCCGCGTCACGGGGTGACGCGCAATCCGTTCGATCCGGCGCGGACATCCGGCGGCTCCAGCGGCGGCAGCGCGGTGGCCGTGGCGGTCGGCGCGGGTCCGCTGTCGATCGGCACCGACGGCGGCGGCTCGGTCCGTATCCCCGCGTCCTTCTGCGGGATCTTCGCGCTGAAGCCGACGTACGGACGGGTGCCGCTGTATCCGTCCAGTCCCTTCGGGACGCTCGCCCACGCGGGCCCGATGACACGGGACGCCGCGGACGCCGCGCTGATGCTCGATGTGATCAGCGGCGAGGACTGGCGGGACTGGTCGCATCTGGGCCCGGCGAGCAGCGTCCGCGACGGCCTCTCGGACGGAGTGAAGGGGCTGCGGATCGCCTACTCGCCGTCCTTCGGCGGTCAGGTCGCGGTGCGCCCCGCGGTCGCGTCCGCGGTGCGGCGGGCGGTGGGAGCGCTGGCGGGCCTCGGCGCGTACATCGAGGAGTCCGATCCGGACATCACCGACCCGGTGGAGGCCTTCCACACCCTGTGGTTCAGCGGCGCGGCCCGGCTGCTGGAGCATGTCGGGGCGGAGCAGCGGGAGCTGCTGGACCCGGGGCTGCGCGAGATCTCCGGGATCGGGGCGCGGTACAGCGCGCTGGAGTATCTGGCGGCCGTGGACACCAGGATGGAGCTGGGCCGGCGCATGGGGAGGTTTCACACCTCGTACGACCTGCTGGTCACGCCGACCCTGCCGATCACGGCCTTCGAGGCCGGGTTCGAGGTGCCCGTGCACTCGGGGCAGCACCGCTGGACGGGGTGGACGCCGTTCACGTACCCCTTCAACATGACCCAGCAGCCCGCCGCGACCGTGCCGTGCGGCGTGGACGAGGACGGGCTGCCGATCGGTGTCCAGTTGATCGGGCCGCGGCACGCGGACGCACTCGTACTGCGGGCGGCGCACGCCCTGTACGAGTCGGGCGCGGCCGCGATGCCGGTGCCCGCTCCTACGGCGCCCGGCGGAAGCTGAGCGTCTCGCCGAGCGCACCCGCTCGCCACAGGTCGTGGCAGGCCTCGGCCATCCGGTCGAGGCCGTCGACCACCGATCCCCAGACGATGCCGGGGACCCAGCCGGTGTCGCCGTTGAGCAGCAGGTTGTTGCGCTCGTAGAAGAGCGCGAGGTCGACGACGGTACGGCGGCCGTGGTGGGCGGCCTGCTCCCCGTATCCGTACGACGCCGTACCCAACTGCACATCGGAGAAGGTGAAATAGCACAGATCCCCCGGAATGGGGGTCACCGTCGGGTTCTCCAGCGGTGGCTCCTGCTCCGCGAACGCCGGCAGCAGGGCATAGATCTCATTGCGCGCATACTTCGCGTGGTAGACATCCCCGGCCAGGGGCAGCGCGTCCCACACAGCCGCGCAGGTCAGCGGGGCCTTTTCGGTCAGCAGTTTCGCGGTGCACTGCACACCGCGCTTGTCGAGGGCAACGGTCACGTATCGGTCGGCCATCCCGTACGCATACCCCGCGCGGAGCCGGGTAGCCGCGCGGCCATGGCTCGTACAAGACAAGCAGGATCGATACGCAGACGCACACTGCTGTTCGGCACCGCTGCCGCCGGTGCGCTCGGCGCCGCGGGCGCGGCGGGCTGCGGACGGGTGCCTTCCGGGGACGCCCTGGCCCGGCTGAAGTCCCAGCGCACGGTGCGCCTCGGCATCGCGGGCGAGGTGCCTTACGGCTATGTCGACAAGAACGGCGAGTTCACCGGCGAGGCCCCTGAGCTGGCCCGTGTCATCTTCAAACGACTGGGCATCGACACCGTCCAGCCCGTCGCCACCGATTTCGCCTCGCTCATCCCGGGTCTCAACTCCCAGCAGTTCGACGTCGTCTCGGCCGGGATGTACATCAACAAGGAGCGCTGCCAGCAGGTCATATTCGCCGACCCCGAGTACCAGATGCTCGACTCGTTCATCGTGCGCAAGGGCAATCCGAAGAAACTGCGGACGTACGAGGACGTGGTGAGGAGCAAGGCGAAATTCGCCACCGGCACCGGCTATGCGGAGATCGACTACGCGGTCGCCGCCGGCTACCCGGAGAAGGACATCGTCATCCTCCAGGACCAGGTGGCGGGGCTGAACGCGGTCGAGTCGGGCCGGGTCGACGTCTTCGCCGGCACCGCGCTCACCACCCGCGAGGTGGTGAAGAAGAGCGCGAAGGCGGAGGCGACCGAGCCGTTCGCGGCCGTGGTCGACGGCAAGAAGAAGATCGACGGCGGCGGGTTCGCGTTCCGGCCCACCGACACGGAGTTGCGCGACGCCTTCAATGTCGAGATCCACAAGATGAAGAAGAGCGGCGAACTCTTCCGCATTCTGCGCCCGTTCGGCTTCACCGAGAACGAGATGACCAAGCTCACTGCCAAGGAGCTGTGCCGATGACAGCCGGACTCTGGCAGAACTGGGTACTCCCGGGCATCTGGATCACCGTCCAACTGCTGGTGTACAGCGCCGCGCTGGCCACGGCGGTGGCCTTCACGGTCGGCATCGCCCGCACCCACCGCTCGCGCCTCGTCCGCTTCCTCGCGGGCTTCTACACCGAGATCTTCCGCGGCACATCTGCGCTGGTGCTGATGTTCTGGCTGTTCTTCGTGCTGCCGCCGCTGCTGGGCTGGCAGCTGGTCCCGATGTGGGCCGCGGTGCTCGCGCTCGGACTCTCCTACGGCGCGTACGGCGCGGAGATCGTGCGCGGCGCGCTGAACGCGGTGACTCCCGCGCAGCGCGAGGCGGGTGTCGCACTCAGCTTCACGCCCTGGCAGCGGATGCGGCTGATCCTGCTGCCGCAGGCGGTGCCGGAGATGATGCCGCCGTTCTGCAATCTGCTGGTCGAGCTGCTCAAGGGCACCGCGCTGGTGTCGCTGCTCGGCGTGGGTGACGTCTCCTTCGCCGCGTACCTGGTGCGCCTGGCCACACAGGAGAGCGCGCAGATCTACACCATCAGCCTGGTGATCTACTTCGTGCTCGCGTTCGTCGTGACACGCTCCATGAAGGCGCTGGAGAAGAAGACCAAGCGGAACATCGGCATCGCGGTTCCCGGAAGCGGCCCCGGTGCGTGGTTCGCCAGGCGGGCCGTCACCACTTCCACCCCCGGAGGTGGTTCGAAGTGACCTGGGACTGGTCCGCCGTCGCGGACTTCATGCCACGCTTCTGGGACGGCGTGCTCGTCACGCTGCAGATCCTGGTACTCGGCTCGCTGATCTCCTTCACGCTCGGCCTGGTCTGGGCGATCGGATTCAGGGCGCCGACCCGTTTCCTGCGGTGGCCGGTGAACGTCGTCACGGAGTTCATCCGCACCACCCCGCTGCTGGTGCAGCTCTTCTTCCTCTACTTCGTACTGCCGGAGTGGGGCGTGCAGTTCTCGGCACTGACGACCGGAACGATCGCCATCGGGCTGCACTACTCGACGTACACCGCGCAGGTCTACCGGGCCGGTATCGAAGCCGTGCCGGCCGGTCAGTGGGAGGCGGCGAAGGCACTGAGCCTGCCCGCCCACCGCACCTGGTCCGCGGTGATCCTGCCGCAGGCGGTCCGGCGCATCACGCCGGCCCTCGGCAACTACGTCATCGCGATGCTGAAGGACACACCGCTGATCGCCGCGATCGGCGTACTGGAGATGCTGCAGCAGTCCCGGCTCGAGAGCGCCGCGACCTTCCAGTACACCGAGCCGCTGACCGTGATCGGCATCGCCTTCATCCTCATCGCCTACCCGGCTTCTCTTCTCGTACGAGCCCTGGAGCGCCGCCTTGTCTCCTGACACCACCCCCGATATCGCCACCCCCGCCACCACGATCCCCGACAAGTCCGGTGAGCTGATCCGCTTCGAGAATGTGACGAAGAGCTTCGGCGACAACACCGTGCTGGACGATCTCTGCTTCTCGGTGAAGCCGGGCAAGCACGTCACGCTGATCGGCCCCTCCGGCTCCGGCAAGACGACGATCCTGCGGCTGCTGATGACTCTGGAGTCACCCGACCGGGGCACGATCCAGGTGAACGGGCAGCGACTGTTCCCGGCCGCGGAGAAGGAGCGCCGCGAGGCACGCAAGCAGATCGGCATGGTCTTCCAGCAGTTCAATCTGTTCCCGAACATGACCGCCCTGCGGAACATCACCGAGGCCCCGGTGCGGGTGCTCGGCATGTCCAGGGACGAGGCGGAGGAGCGCGCCAAGGAGTTGCTGGACCTGGTCGGCCTCGGCGACCGCTGCGACGCGAAGCCGACGCAGCTGTCGGGCGGCCAGCAGCAGCGGGTGGCGATCGCCCGGGCGCTGGCGATGCGGCCGCAGGTGCTGCTCCTCGACGAGGTCACCTCGGCGCTCGACCCCGAGCTGGTCGCCGGTGTGCTGGACGTGCTGCGGGACATCGCCCGCTCCACCGACATCACGATGCTCTGCGTCACACACGAGATGAACTTCGCCCGGGACATCTCGGACGAGGTGCTGATGTTCGACTCCGGCAAGGTCATCGAGTCCGGATCTCCGGAGAAAATCTTCTCCGCGCCGGAGCATGATCGTACCCGCGAGTTTCTCGGTGCGGTGCTCTGACCACTTACTCCTACCGGTAAGTGTGACGCTGGCATATGCCAAGCGAGTGCGCCCCAGCGTATGACGCCGGGGCGCACGATACTTCTCGCCAACAGGCGCCCTCTGAACGGCTCTTGGCCGCTATCGTGGTAGGGAAACTTGCGGTCACAACCTGCTAGGGGGAAACCGTGGCGCTGAAGCCCGAGCCGACCGCGCCGTTCCATTCAATACAGTATGTCCTGCGTGTCCTGGAAACGATCTCCAAGCACGGTGGCGGTGTCACCGACGTCCAGGTCGCACGCGAGACAGGCCTGCCGACCGGCCACCTGGCCCCCATGCTGGCGATGCTGCGCCGCGAGGGCTATGTCGAGCAGGTCGCCGACGGCGCCTATGTGATCGGCGACTCACTGATCCTGCTGGGCTCCGGGGTCACCCGCCAGCAGGCGCTCCAGGCGAAGCTGCAGGAGACCCTCACCGAGCTGCGCGACTCGGTCGGCGCCGCGGTCTACATCAGCCGGTACATCGACGGCGAGGTGAAGATCACCCAATTCGCCGACAGCCCACGCACGCCGAAGGTCAACGAGTGGGTGGACTTCCGCTCGGCCGCCCACGCGAGCGCGGTCGGCAAATGCCTGCTGACCCAGCTCGACCAGAACGGCCGCCGCGACCACCTCTCGCGCCACAAGATCGCCCGCCTCACGTCGCGGACGATCACCAGCGAGAAGCTGCTCTTCTCCAAACTGGACAGCCAGCCCCCGACGGTCCCGATGCTGGACCTCCAGGAGTACGCGGTGGGCACGGTCTGCGCGGCGGTTCCGCTGACGGCGGGCTCGGCAGTGGGCTGCCTGGCGCTGTCCCTGCCGATCGAACACGCCCACCGGCTGCGCGCGGCGGCGGACACGCTCAACCGCAAGGCGGCGCCGGTGGTGCTGTCGCTGGCGATCTAGGGCGGACGCCGACGGGTGTCCGGACCACCCCCCGGGGCCAGGTACTATTAGCTAGTCATCAGCCGCGCGCGGCTGGTGCCAGTAAGCGCCGCTAGCTCAGTTGGTTAGAGCAGCTGACTCTTAATCAGCGGGTCCGGGGTTCGAGTCCCTGGCGGCGCACAACTGATCATCTGGGGCTTCTCGGTCATCCGAGAGGCCCCAGAGGCGTTTGCGGGGCCGGAGGCAACCGCCACGCCCGTCGCCCCGAGTCCTGGCGCCCACGGCGGAGGCAACCCGCGGCCGCACTTCAGGGTGCGAGCAGATCCGCCCTGCCGTGGTCCCCGTACCGCGCCAGCAGCGCCGTCCTGTCCGCCTTCGTCAGCCGGCGGTAGGCCGCGCCGCCCGGGGGCAGCCACCAGACCGGTTCCTCGCAGCCGAAGCCCGCGCGCCGGAGCGCCACTCGGTGGATCTTGTTCGTCGCGGTCACAGGCAGCTGCCGCAGCACTCTCACAAAGCGCGGCGCCATCTTCGTACCCAAGTCCGTCTGCGACGCCAGAAAGTCCCCGAATCCCACCGGATCGAACGAGACGCCGTCCCGCAACGCGAGCGCCGCCATCACCTGATCTCCCGCCACCGGGTCCGGCACCGCGTAGACCGCCACTCCCGCCGCGTCCGGCCACCGGGCCAGAATGTTCTCGATCATCGCGGCGGCCAGGTTCTCGCTGTCGACGCGCAGCCGGTCGTCCGTGCGTCCCGCGAAGTACAGGAAGCCGTCCGCGTCGCGGAAGAAGAGGTCGCCCGTCCAGTACCAGCCACCGCGGGTCCGGGCCGCGTCCGCCTCCGGGTGGCGCCAGTAGCCCTCGAACGGGTTCGGCCCCCGGTTCACCAACTCCCCTATCGCATCCGACCCGTTGAGCAGCCGTCCGCCCGCGTCCAGTACCGCGGCCGCCCGCTCCTTCCCCGTATCGGGGTCGACCACCGCCAGGTCGTCCCCCGCGCCGGCCCGGCCGATCGCGCCGACCGGGGTGTCCGGGGTGCGCTGGATCGCCGCGCCGCCCTCGGAGGAGCCGTAGCCCTCCACCAGCCGCACCCCGAACCGCGCCTCGAAGCGCGCCGCGTCCACCGCGCCCGCCTCGGTGCCGAAGCCGAGCCGCAGCCCGTGCTCGCGGTCGTCGTCCTGTTCGGGCGTGGCCAGCAGGTACTGAACCGCCCGCCCCACGTAAGTGAAGTAGGTCGCGCGAGATGTCCGTACGTCATCGAGGAAACCGGACGCCGAGAAGCGGCGGCGCAGCGCGACCGCCGCCCCGCCCACGAGTGCCGGTGCCCAGTTGGCGATCACCGCGTTGCCGTGGAACAGCGGCATGCAGATGTAGTGGACGTCGTCCTCGCGCACACCGAAGTGCCGCACCAGGGACGCGCCCGCCGCCGCCAGCCGCCCCTGGGAGCAGATGGCGGCCTTGGGCGCGCCCGTCGACCCGGAGGTGAAGCAGAGCAGCAGCCGACTGCCGGGCCCGACCCGCCCGAGCGTGGCGTCGCCGGGTTCCGCGGCGGCGTACGGGGCGAGCAGCTCGGCGTACGCGGCGTTGTCGGGATCGGTCACCAGCACCCGTACCCCCGGCAGGGCGAGCCCGTCGAGGAGGGGAAGGTGGGCGCGTTCGGTGACCAGTACCCGGCAGTCGGTGTGCAGGATGTCGCGGGCCAGTTCGGGCCCGCGCCGGGTCGGATTGATGCCCGCCACGGCGGCCCCGGCCAGGGCCGCCGCGCTGAGCCACAGGGGAAACTCCGGGGTGTTGTCGAGCAGTACCCCGAGGTGCGGCTCGGCTCCGCGCGGCAGGAGATCCACGAGGAGCGCGGCCCGTGCGGCGGCGCCCGCGGCGACCTGGTGGTGGCTGAGTGCGACGTTCTGGTCGCTCAGCCCCACCCGGTGGTCGCCCCATTGGCGCTGTACGAGTTCCGCGACGGTACTCATCATGGCGCCGCACGGTAACTGACTACCTGTCAGAACTGAACATCCGAGCAGGCGTAGAATGCGTTGCCCGTGTCATGCACGGTCCACACAGCCAGGATCAGATGCCGGCCGGACTTCGACGGCAGCGTCCCGGAGTGACTGAGCGTGGCCGGCGGGCGCTGGCCGTTGTACGGGATCGTCAGGAAGGGCTGCGAATCGAGCGAGGCGCGGGTGAGCTTCTGACTCGGGTTCCAGCCGTTCTTGGTGATGTAGTACTTGAAGTCGGTCGTCGCGTGCATGGCGGTGAACTGCCACCGGAAGGTGTAGTTCTGCCCCGAGGAGACCTTGGTGGTGGGCCAGGTGCCGCCGCGCGGATCGTCCAGCTGCGCGAAGCGGCTGTTGCCACCGGCGCAGATCGTTCCGTCGGCCGGACCCGCCGCAGGGAAGCCCTTGGGGCCTTCGACGCTCTGGGGTTCGTAGATGATCTCGCCACAGTTGGCGACCGTGCGGTTGGCGCACAGCTTCTGGCGGCTGATGGGCGAGTCGGTGTAGCCGTGGCTGGTGGCGCTGCCGGTCGCGAGGACGGTGGTGCCCGCCACTACGAGGCCGACTATCGCCGCACTTACCCGCGGCGGAGCCGCGAATCGAGAGAGTTTGCGCATGCTTCGCTCCAGGAGAACGTGGGGGAGTTCTGTGGGCCGTGCTGCACGCGTGCGGTAGTACACATTCCGGTTTCCGGTCTAGACCAAGTACCAGAGTATTAACGGAACTTGAACATGTCCAGACCAATCACGAGCCTTCCGGAAGCCCCGGACGCCCCTGGTGGAAGGCGACGGTGAGGGCCTTCACCAGAGCCTTGCGCCCGTAGCCGTCGAGCTCGACGAGCCCGCGTTCGGTGAGCCGGTTCACGGTGTCGTCCACGGCGTCCACCACCGAAGTCAGCGCACCCTCGCGGTGCTTGGCGTCGATCGCGGCGATCCGTCGGCGCTGCATCGCGACCGCCACCTCCGGCGCGTACACGATCGCCGTCGGCTGCGCCGAGAAGAGCTGGATCCCGGCCGGCGCGCACTCCGCCGACAGCAGACGCGTCAGCGCGTCGCCGACCGCCTCGGCATCGCGCAGGGTGGGCGCGTCCTCGTGGAAGGCGTCGGCCGGCAGCTGCGAGAGCACCCGCGCCATCGCCGCGCCGACCTGCTCGCTCAGATAACTCTCGTGGTCCTCGATGCCGAGCACCGCCCGCGCGGTGTCCTTGACCCGCCACACGACCAGCACCACCACGCGCAGCTCCGTGCCGTCCGCGTCGACCGCCGGCATCGGTTCGCTGCGCCAGTGCCGCAGCCGTACGTCGACCCCACGGCGCAGCAGCGTCGGATTCACCCACACCAGTCCCGTACGCCGCACACTCCCCTGGTAGTCGCCGAAGAGCGTCAGCACCCAGGCGTGTCCGACCCGGCCGCATCCGAGCCCGCCGAAGGCGAAGAGTGTCAGCAGTACGCCCAGCGTGAGCAGGCACCACAGCCCGATCCCGATGCCGTGGTACGGATACGAGGGCAGCCCGAGCGGCCTCGTCACCCTGCCCGGAAGCGCTCCGACCCCCCACAGCAACGCGCCGATCCCGGCCAGCGCGCACAGCCCGGCGACCACCGCGGTCCAGCCGGGCAGCACGGGCGCGGCCCGCTCGACCAGGTCCGGGTCGACGGGCGGCGCGGGCCGCGTCTGGACGGCTGCCGGCCGCGGCGACGCGGGTCTGCGTCCGACCTTCGGCTGCTCACCGGTGCTCTGACGCCGCGGCACGACGGTGGACCACGGGGCGAGCGGCTGGGAGTCGTCTTCGCGGAAGAGGAGGTGCACCGGGATCTCGGTGGTGACCTCCTGGGCGATGACCGGGGTGTGCCGCGGGCTGTCGGACGGCACGGTGCCGTCCGGCTCCGGGGTCGTGGTGTTCATGACTGCCACCTCCACTGGTCGTTCCGTACTGCCACCGCTCTGCCGGGCAGCGCGGGCGGACGCCCTGCCGCGCCGCCGGGCCCGTCGGCCGCGCCGGACAGGCGTGCCGTCAGCCGAAGAGCCGCCGCCAGGTCTCGGGTCCCGGGAAGCCGTCGGCCGCGCCGCCGCGCCAGCCCTGCGCCCGCTGGAACTCCTCGACACTGCGCCGGTCGGCTTCACCCCAGACCGGCCCGGGCCCCGACGTGAAGTGCTTGGTGTAGCCGCGCTTCACCAGCTGCCGGCCGAGCTGCGTGACGAAAGGACTGGACCGGCCGGCACGGAAGTGGTCACCACCCGGGTACGCGGGCGCGACGTTGCTCTTGCCGGCGGGCTGCTTCGCCGCCGTGCCGGTGATGTTCCTGCCCTTCCTGGTCACCAGCAGCCGCCAGGTCTCCGGTCCCGGCAGCCCGTCCGCTTCCGCGCCCTGCCAGCCCTGGGAGAGCTGGAACGCCTGGGTGGCCAGCCGGTCCGGGGCGTCCCAGAGCGGTCCGGGCCCCTGCGGGTAGAAGTGCTTTCCGCCGCGGCCGGCGAGCAACTCGGCGAGCCGGGTGACGTATGTGTTGTTCGCACCGGGGCCGAAGGCCGCCAGCCCCGGATAGACATCCATGCCGGGAGGGACGACCGTCCCGGGGGAGACAGTCGTGCCGGGAGAGACGGCCGTCGCGGCACCGGCGTTTGTGGACGCCGACTCGACCGCGGCGCTGGTGAGGCCGTTGTAGCGGTAGGGCAGGTACTTGCTGGAGTTGGTCCAGTACGCCATGGGCGTGGCCTGCCTACGGGTATGCGGCTTCACCTGTTCGTACGCGATGTAATTGGTGTGCGTGTAGTCGGTCCAGCCCCCGAAGAGCACCACGTGCGAACCCGTGGTCGGGTTGTCCGGGTTGTGGAAGAGCAGCATGTCGCCCGGCTGGAGTTCCTCGCGCGTGATCCGGGTGCCGAACTCGGCGAGGCTCCCCGTCCACTCGTTGGACTCCAGGCCCCATGCCATCGAGACATAGCCCGAGCAGTCCTGGCGGTATCCGTCGGACCAGTACCGCTCCATGCTGTAGGGGACTTGGGCGCTCACCCATTTCTTGGCCCGGTTGATGATCTCGGCGCGGGTCGTCCTGTGCAGCGGCGCGCCGGGCGTGGCCGACTCGCCCGAGGGGCCGTGCAGCGGCCCACTGCGGCCCTGCTCGGTCGCGGGCTCCGGGTCCGTGGTGGCTCGCGCGTCGACAGCCTCGCCCGGCGGCGCGGTAGCGGCCGGGGGGCCGAGGGCGTCCGCCACTCCTGTTCCACCGCTGCCGAGCACCACGCCCGCCGCGATGAACACGGCCAGCGCCCGGCGGAAGCCGTGCGCGCTCGAGTGTCCTCCCGCCGCGAGGACGCGGTGCTGCTGGGCGCAGCCCGCGCAGTGGCAGTCGGCAGCGGGCTCGAACTCCTCGAACACCGGCATCGTTATTACCCTCCGCACTCATCAAGATCCCTTGGGACTGTCGTACGGGTGCCGGCGCCCACGGTCGGTCACCAACTGTCCCGCCTCATCGCATTTTGACGGGATATAGGTAATAAAAGACGATTCGACAGGCCGGAACGATCAGAGAATGGTCATGAGCACCCGCGGCCGTCGGGTAGAGTTCTCGAGGTCAGCAGGCGCCGCTAGCTCAGTTGGTTAGAGCAGCTGACTCTTAATCAGCGGGTCCGGGGTTCGAGTCCCTGGCGGCGCACGCAAACCAAGGCCTCCTCACCGCGCGTGAGGGGGCTTTGGTCGTACATACGGACGTTTTCGGCCACTCAATGCCCGTGTGAACCATGCCCGCAAGAGGGCCTCAAATCGCGCATATAAGCGATTAACGCCCCGTTTCACCCTTGCGATCATGACGGGGGTCGTAGACCCTGTCCTGGAGCCAATGCCCTCAATGGGGCATCCTTTTAACGCAGTTGGGCGTATTTGGAGAGGAAAATCCCGCTGCCGGAATACGGGGCAGGGGGCCCGTTCACAGACCGAACACGTTACGGGCATCATGCAACCAGCAGGTGACCGTTTCGTGTCTGTAGTGACGGTGGCCCGCCACTGATGCGTCCAGGGCTGATGGTCGAGGGGGACCGACGGTCAGGACGAAACGACCGACCACAGCTCACGCAGCCAGCTTGCGTGCGGGGGGATAACTCATGACGTCGACGCCAGACGGCGCCCGGCAGCCCAACGACGCTTCCCGGACGACTCAGCTCCGGATACCGGCGCACCTGCGCACCGCCGGGCAGCGACTGCGCCCCAAGAAAGCGCTGCCGCGGTACGACTACGAGCACTACAGCCGGCTCGCCGGACCCCTGACCCAGCCCGACCCGGCCAAGCCGTACACCGTGCAGTACCGCTCGCTGCTCTCGCAGGAGCCGCACCGCATCCGGGCGGCCCTGCTGCTCGGCGCGGCGCCGCTGGTCTCGCTCGGCCTGTTCGCCTGGCTGATGCAGCCCCAACACTGGACCGAGCGCGACCCGAACCTCAAGAACGACACGCTGCTCATCCTCGACGTCGTCATGCTCGTCTCGATCGGTCTGATCGAGCTCTTCCGCACGATGAACGTCCTGTCGAACGCGCACGCCACCCTGGTGGCACGCGACCCCGTCCCCGTGGTGCCCGAGACCGGCACCAAGGTCGCCTTCCTCACCTCCTTCGTACCGGGCAAGGAGCCCCTGGAGATGGTGACGAAGACACTCGAGGCGGCCGTGCGGATCCGGCACCGCGGGCTGATGCACGTCTGGCTGCTCGACGAGGGCGACGACCCCGCCGTCAAGGAGGTCTGCGCGCGGCTCGGCGTCCACCACTTCTCCCGCAAGGGCATCGCGCACTGGAACCAGGCCAAGGGGCCGCACCGGGCCAAGACCAAGCACGGCAACTACAACGCCTGGCTCGAGGCGCACGGCGGCAACTACGACTTCTTCGCCTCCGTCGACACCGACCACATCCCGCTGCCCAACTACCTGGAGCGGATGCTCGGCTACTTCCGCGACCCGGACGTCGGCTTCGTCATCGGCCCGCAGGTGTACGGCAATTACGACACCTTCGTCACCAAGGCCGCCGAGTCGCAGCAGTTCCTCTTCCACGCCCTGATCCAGCGCGCGGGCAACCGCTACGGCGCGCCCATGTTCGTCGGCACGTCCAACGCCGTACGCATCAAGGCCATCAAGCAGATCGGCGGTCTGTACGACTCGATCACCGAGGACATGGCCACCGGCTTCGAGATGCACCGCGCCAGCAACCCGGACACCGGGAACAAGTGGCGTTCGGTCTACACGCCGGACGTGCTTGCCGTGGGCGAGGGCCCGACCGCCTGGACCGACTTCTTCACCCAGCAGCTGCGCTGGTCCCGGGGCACGTACGAGACGATCATCAAGCAGTACTGGAAGGGCTTCTACTCGCTGCCCCCGGGCAAGCTCTTCAACTACACGATGATGATCATCTTCTACCCGATGTCGGCCCTCAACTGGATCCTGGCGGCGCTGAGCTGTGCGCTGTTCCTGGGTATGGGCGCCTCCGGTGTGCAGATCGACCCGACGATCTGGATGATGCTGTACGGCAACGCCTCGGCACTCCAGATCGGCCTCTACATCTGGAACCGCCGCCACAACGTCTCGCCGCACGAGCCCGAGGGCTCCGGCGGACTCGCGGGCATGGTGATGTCCGCACTCTCCGCGCCGATCTACGCACGCTCACTGATGGACGCCGTACTGCGCCGCAAGAGCAATTTCGTCGTGACCCCCAAGGGCGACTCGTCCAGCCCGGACACCCTCTTCGGCACCTTCCGGATCCACCTCTTCTTCATCCTCGTCTTCGGCGGATCACTCGGCTCCTCCTTCTACTTCGGGCACGACCATCCGGCGATGATCACCTGGGCCACGCTGGCTCTGCTGATCACCGCAGCGCCGATCTTCGTCTGGCGGCACGGCATCCGCGAGGAGAAGAAGAAGCGCAGACGGCGGCACGGCGGCGGACAGCCGCCCGCCCCCACCCCGGAGGCCCATGTGCCGCAGCAGCGGCCGCACCCTGCCACCACCGACCAGACCATGCAGATCGCCCTTGGGGGACGTAAGAAATGAGCACGATGCCCGTGCGGCCTAACCACCGCAAGAACCGCGCCCGTCGGGTGGCGATAAGTGCGGCGGTGGTCGTCGTGGTGGCCGGGTTCAACGGGCCGGCGATGTGGCGCTTCGGCTCGGAGCAGTACCACGACTACGAGATCAACAAGCCGGAGTACAAGGCGGCCAACGGCCACTGGGACTTTCTGGACGTCCCCGCCGAGTACAAGATCAACACGATTCACGCCGCGCTGCTGCACACCGGCAAGGTGCTGCTGATAGCGGGCTCCGGCAACAACCAGAAGAACTTCGACGCGAAGAAGTTCGAGTCGGTGCTGTGGGATCCGAAGACCAATGACTTCAAGATGATCCCCACGCCCAAGGACATGTTCTGCGCCGGGCACACCCAGCTGCCCGACGGAAAACTGCTGGTCGCGGGCGGCACCAAGCGGTACGAGAAGCTCAAGGGCGACACCACCAAGGCCGGCGGCCTGATGGTCGTCCACAATGAGGACCCCGACGAGCCCAAGACCCTGCCCGCCGGCACGAAGTTCACCGGCAAGGAGAGCGGCAAGACCTTCGTGTCCAAGGACCCGGTCCTGGTGGAGAAGGCGAAGAAGGTCTTCGACAAGAAGACCGGCAAGTTCCTGCGCAACGACCCCGGCCTCGGCCGTATCTATGTCGAGGCCGAGGAGTCCGGGAAGGACTACGAGACAGGTACCGAGGACAACTACCGGGTGCAGGGCCTCAATGGCCCGGACGCCCGCAATGTCTACGGCATCGCGCAGAAGCTCGCGCTCGACAAGAAGGACTTCCAGGGCATCAAGGAGGCCTACGAGTTCGATCCGGTGGCGGAGAAGTACATCACCGTCGACCCGATGAACGAGGCCCGCTGGTACCCGACGCTGACCACGCTCAAGGACGGCAAGGTCCTCTCGCTCTCCGGTCTCGACGAGATCGGGCAGATCGTCCCCGGCAAGGACGAGATCTACGACCCGAAGACCAAGACCTGGAAGTACACCGGGATCATCCGGAAGTTCCCCACCTACCCGGCGATCTTCCTGATGGACAACGGCAAGCTCTTCTACTCCGGCTCGAATGCCGGGTACGGGCCCGCCAACGTCGGCCGCGTCCCGGGCGTCTGGGATCTGGAGACGAACAAGTTCGACAAGATCCCGGGCCTGAGCGACCCGGACAGGATGGAGACCTCGGCGACCGTCATGCTGCCGCCCGCCCAGGACCAGCGGTTCATGGTCATCGGCGGTGGCGGGGTCGGCGAGTCCGAGAAGGCCAGCGAGAAGTCCCGGCTGGTCGACCTCAAGGCGCCGAACCCCCGCTTCAAGGACGGTGCCTCACTCGAGAAGGGCACCCGCTACCCGAGCGCCTCGCTGCTGCCCGACGACTCGGTCCTGGTCACCGGCGGGTCCGCGGACTACCGCGGACGCGGCGGCTCCAATGTCCTCCAGGCGCGTACGTACGACCCGAGGACCGGCACGTACAAGCGGGTCGCCGACCCCGCGGTGGGGCGCAACTACCACTCCGGCTCGGTGCTGCTCCCCGACGGCCGCGTCATGATCTTCGGTTCGGACTCGCTCTTCGCGGACAAGGCCAACACCAAGCCGGGCGTCTTCGAGCAGCGCATCGAGATCTACACCCCGCCGTACCTCTACAGGGACTCCAAGCCCGAGGTGAGCGGCGGGCCGAAGGCCATCAAGCGTGGGGACACGGGCACGTTCAAGGTCAAGAACGCCGCGTCCGTCAAGACGGCGAGGCTGCTGCGGCCGAGCGCCGTCACGCATGTCACCGACACCGACCAGCGCTCGATCGCGCTCGACATGAAGAAGACGGCGGACGGAATCCAGGTCACCGTGCCGAAGAACCGGGCGCTGGTGCCGTCCGGCTGGTACATGCTCTTCGTGACGGACGACAAGGGCACCCCGTCCGAGGGTGTGTGGGTCGAGGTGCCGTAGATCCGCAGCGTATCCGCAAGCGCTCGACCGTACGGGAGAGGGCCCAGCAGCTTCTCGGCTGCTGGGCCCTCTCCCGTACCGCGAAAGCTACTTGGTGTTGCGCGCCAGACCGAGCGCGTACTCCGGCCACCACTCGCCCGCCTTGGGCCCGCCCTTGCAGTCACCGTCCGACTCACCGGGCCGCTTCACCCACAGATACGCGTCGACCAGCGGGTCACCGGTCCTGGCGGTGGGCTCCTCGCCGAGCGCGCGGCCCGGCGGATTGCACCAGTTCTCCTTCGGGTCACCGCCGGTGTACGGGCCGTTGCCGTTGCGGCTGGTGTCGATGACGAAGTGCTTTCCGCCGACCTTCGCGGAGAGCTTCTTGCCGAAGTCCTTGCTCAACGCGGTCGGAAAGAAGTTGGAGACATTGACGGAGAAGCCGTCCGCCTTGTCGATGCCGGCCCGCTGGAGCGGCTCGAAGAGCGCATCGGGCTGGGACCAGCCGGCGTTGCCCGCGTCCAGGTACACCTTCGTGTTCGGCTGCCGCTTCAGCCGCTCGACCGCGCCCTTGAGCAGGTCGAAGCGCTCCTCGTGGAACTCCTGCGGCGTACAGCTGTCGACCAGGTGCAGCACCGCGTCCGGCTCCAGGATCACCGTGGCCCGCCGGTCGCCGATACCTCGCGCGACCTTGTCCACCCATGCCCGGTAGGCGTCGCCGTCGGCCGCGCCGCCCTTGGAGAACTGGCCGCAGTCACGGTGCGGAATGTTGTAGAGGACGAGCAGCGCGTCCCGGTCGGTCTTGGCGGCCGCCTCGGTGAAGCCCTTCGCCTCGGACTCCGGATTGTCCGGACCGATCCACTCACCGACCGGCTGACCCGCGATCTTCGTGATCAGCTCGGCGTTCTTGTCGTCGCCGTCCTTACGGTAGGAGGCGACCTGCTTGGCGGCCTTCCCGTCGGGATTGACCCAGTACGGATCCTTCTCCTTGGGCTGCTGGCTCACCACCGGCTTCTTGTCCTCGTCCCCGTCGGACGAGCAGCCCGCCAGCAGCAGCACCGCCCCCGCCGCGGCCACGCACAGCCGGGCATGCCCGGTGCAACTCCCGTACATCCACTCCCCCTTGGGTGCACTGATTCCAGGCCGTCTCCAGGCGCCCCGTCCCGGACAAGACCGGTCGAATCCATCCTGGCACACCCGCCGTGAGCGCCACGAGGCCGGCTTCGCTTCGTGGACATCCTGTGACCGGGCAGCGGGGATATCATGTGCCAGCTGTTTCGTCACACTCCCTGGAGGAGGGCTTGGTCAGTGCTCGCATGGCTGCCCTGCTGGACGAGCTGGCACTGCGGCGGACCGACGGACTCGACGCGTCCTTCGCGCGCCGGTGCGCCGATGTCCTCGGCGTCGACGGACTGGCGGTCACACTCTCCGGCGACGGCTCCTTCGGCGAACTGGTGTGGGCGAGCGACCCGGTGAGCGCCCGGCTGGACGACCTCCAGTTCACTCTCGGTGAAGGACCTGGTGTGGACGCGGCGGACGGCGGCGTGCTGGTACTCGACGCCGATCTCCACCTGGTCCCGCGTTCACGCTGGCCCGGTTTCCTCTCCGCCGCCGGAACACTGGGCCTGCGCGCGGTCTTCGCCTTTCCCCTGCAGATCGGAGCCATTCAGGTGGGCGTACTCACCTGCCGCCGGTCCACGCCGGGACGGCTCGACGCGACCGAACTGACCGATGCCCTGGTACTCGCGGACGCACTGACCCTGACCCTGCTGGGGGACGTGGCACACGGATTCGCCGAGCATGCCTCGCTGCACCGTGCCGAAGTCCACCAGGCGACTGGGATGATCGCAGCGCGGCTGGGTGTCACACCCGCCGTGGCGCTCGTACGACTGCGAGCGCACGCATACGCGACAGAACGCCCCATCGTGGATGTGGCCAGGGACATCGTGGCGCGGAGGCTTCGGCTTCCCGCCGATGGGGTAGAGCGGGACGGCGACGACACCGGCCCGCGAAACCCCGACGGAGGTGGGTGACAAGGATGGACAGCACCTTGCGCGAACAACGGATCGCCTCGGCCTTCGTGGAGCTCGCCGACACTCTCGTCGCCGACTTCGACGTGATCGAATTACTGCACCGGCTGTCGAGCCACTGCGTCGACCTGCTGGACGTCGAGGCCGCCGGACTGATGCTGGTGAACCAGCGCGGCCAGCTGCAGACCGCCGCGACCTCCGACGAACGGTCCTGGCTGCTCGATCTGCTGGAGCTCCAGCACAGCGAGGGGCCCTGCCTGGACACGTACGGCAGTGGTACGGCGGTGCCGCCGATCTCGCTCGACAGCCGCGAAGCGAAGCTCCGCTGGCCGCAGTTCGCCGCACAGGCCCGGCAGTACGGCTTCGAGGCCACCTACGCCGTACCCCTGCGGCTGCGCGAGCACGTGATCGGCGCACTGAACTTCTTCCTGATGAATCACCAGGAGCAGCAGTCACGAGGGCAGTTGACTCTGGCGCAGGCCCTCGCGGACGCCGCCACGATCGGCATTCTGCAGCAGCGGACCATACAACAGGGTGAACTCCTCGTAGAACAGCTGCAGTCGGCGCTCACCAGCCGGATCCGGGTGGAGCAGGCCAAGGGCATGCTCGCGGAGCGGTGGGGCGTCTCCGTGGAAGAAGCGTTCGAGTCGATGCGCCGGTACGCACGGACGAAGCGGGAACCGCTCTCCCGCCTCGCGCAGCAGATCGCCAATGGAACACTGCCTTCCGAGGCGCTGCGGTGGGCCGCCGACGGGAACTGAGGGCGACGACGTCACGACAAGGCGTCATCCGGCCTCTAGGCCGGACCAGTTCCCCGCCCTAAGGTGTGGGGCAATGGCCCGGCTCACATGAACCGGACCACAAGACCTCCTGCGCCGGCCCGGGCTTCTCCCGCAGCCCGGGCACCCGCGGTAGAGGACCGGCTCGGCCGGCGGCTCCGGGGGGAGCGCGTCGCCGGTCGAGCCAGGTTGCCGGTCGGGCCGGGTTGCCGCACTCCGGAGCGGCTGTCCACGGCATCCACTTCCCGGTCCACTTCCCGGTCCGCCTCTTGATTCACTTCTTGATTCACTTGTTGGCGACACCGGTCAGATATGCCGACACCACCACATTGGCGCTGTACGTGCGCGTCGCCCGGTCGAAGGTGCCGCCGCAGGTGATCAGCCTCAGTTCCGCGCGCCCGTCCTTGCGCGGCCCGTAGACCTTCTTCGCATCGAACCGGTCCCGGCCGAAGACCTGGACGTCGTCAATGGTGAATTCGGCGACCGAGCCGTCAGTCCTGGTCACCCGTACCTTCTCGCCGGGCTTGGCGGCACTGAGACCGTAGAAGACGGCCGGTTTCGTCTCGGTGTCGACATGGCCGACGAGCAGCGCGGTACCCACCGCGCCCGGCTTCGTACCCCTGCCGTACCAGCCGACCGTGCGCGGCATCGCGTACGGAGGCGGGTCTATGGCACCCGTGACATCCAGGCCACGCGGGACCACCGCGGCGGTGATGCCTATCGACGGGATGTCCACCTGGTGCGGCTTCGCCGGCCGCATCGGGTCGTGGGCGGGCGGCAGGGGCACGCCGAGCGGGCGGCCGACCGCGGCCACATCGCCTGTGGTGGGGGCTGAGCTGCCGCCGGGGCCGCCGGTGACCTCACGTCCCCACAGCCACAGCCCGAGCAGCAGTACCGCCCAGGCCACTCCGATGAGCAGCCGGCCGGTGCCCGCCGGACGTTCGGCTGACATGTCAGTCAGCGTCCGTGCGCCGGCGCCGCGAGGTGCGGGAGGCCACGGCGACCGCCGCCACGCCCGCGAGGACCAGACCGATCACGGTGTGCGGGGTTCCGGGGCCGGCGTCCTGCGGGTCCGCCTCGCGGGCGGCGAGCTCGGCGGCAGCGCCGCCGCCGCCTGCCCGTACCGGTGCGACGGGCGTCGGCTGCTCGGTCGGCGCGTGCGTCGGCTGCTCGGTCGGCGCGTGCGTCGGCTGCTCGGTCGGCTGGTGCTGGACGACCTGGACGCGGCCGGTGCCGGCGTGGGTATGGCCGTCGCAGGTGACGCTCACGTTGTACGTGCCGGGCTTCACGGTGGATTTGACCGACGTGTTCCCGAACAGCTGGGTGCTCTGTCCCTCCCGGCGCAACAGCTCGGCGTCCAGGACGAAACCCTGCGACGCGACGGCTCCCGTCGTGCCCTTGCAGCCCGTGACACGGAACTGCACCTCGCCGCCGGGTGCTGCGGAGGACGGGGCGACCGTGACCGTCACGGAATCGCTTGCGTACGCGGTGGGGGCCGCGGGTGCCAGGACGAGTACGGCGGCCGCCCCTGCGGCACGGAGAGCAATCAAACCTGAACGCATCGTGAACCTCCTGATACCCAAAAGATTCACCCGCGCCGGGCGTTTTCGCATCCGCAGGGGCCGGCTCACTGCTCCATATGGGCCTCTGACGTGCTCAGATACGGTCGACGAGATCCGCGATCGAATTGACCACACTCGACGGCCGGAACGGATACTTGTCCACGGTCTCGCGGTCGGTGAGCCCGGTCAGCACCAGAAACGTCTCCATACCCGCTTCCAGGCCGGCCAGCACGTCGGTGTCCATGCGGTCGCCGATCATGGCGCTGGTTTCGGAGTGCGCACCGATCGCGTTCAGTCCGGTCCGCATCATCAGCGGGTTCGGCTTGCCCGCGAAGTACGGATCCCTGCCCGTCGCCTTGGTGATCAGCGCGGCGACCGCACCGGTGGCGGGCAGCGGGCCCTCGGCGGAGGGGCCCGTCTCGTCGGGGTTGGTGCAGATGAACCGGGCCCCGGCGTTGATCAGCCGGATGGCCTTGGTGAGCGCCTCGAAGCTGTAGGTACGGGTCTCGCCGAGCACCACATAGTCGGGCTCATGGTCGGTCAGCACGTAGCCGATGTCGTGCAGGCAGGTGGTCAGCCCCGCCTCGCCGATGACGTACGCCGTGCCGCCGGGACGCTGGTCGTCCAGGAACTGCGCAGTGGCGAGCGCCGAGGTCCATATGTTCTCCACGGGCACGTCCAGGCCCATCCGGGCCAGCCTGGCATGCAGGTCGCGCGCCGTGTAGATGGAGTTGTTGGTCAGTACCAGGAACGGCGTCCCGGTCTCCCGCAGCTTCTTGATGAAGGCGTCGGCGCCCGGGATCGGCACGCCCTCATGGATCAGGACACCGTCCATGTCGGTGAGCCAGGATTCGATCGGCTTGCGCTCTGCCATCTGACGGGACTCCTGCCGTGTGCAGTGTGCAGTGTGCTGTTCTGGGACGCCGGAGGCACGGCTCTGCGGCCCTCCGGCATCCCAGCCTAATCACGTGGTGCTGATCTTGACCCCGGCGGTGCCCCGGTACCGGTGTCAGCTGCCGGTCGCGGACTTCCAGGCGTCGACGTACGCCGGGAGGTTCTTGTCGATGTCCTGCCAGTCGGGCTCGAAGACATCGACACCGTCGATCAGCTTGGCGAGCTCGATGGCGTTGGCGTCGGTGGCCTTGACGTCCGTGCGGGCGGAAAAGCCGCCGCCGACCGCGCTGACCTGCCGCTGGGCCTTCTCCGTGAGCATGAAGTCGAGCAGTTTCCGGCCGTTCTCGCTGTGCGGGGCCGCTGTGACGAGCCCTGCGGCGTACGGCAGCGCGAAGGTGGTGGGCCTGCCGCCGTCCTTCGCCGGGAACCAGATACCGAGGTTCGGCATGGACCTGGACTGCCCGAAGTTCATCTGTACGTCGCCGTTGGCGACCAGGATCTCACCCTTGTCGACCTTGGGCGCGAGCTTGGAGGTGGAGGAGGACGGGCCGACATTGTTGGCCTGGAGCTTCTTGAGGTAGGCCATCGCCGGCTCCTTGCCGCCGAAGTCGTGCATCGCCTTGATGACGACTGCGGTGCCGTCGCCCGCGACGCCGGGCGTGGAGTACTGCAGCTTGTCTTTGTACTTCGAGTCCAGGAGCTGCTCCCAGGTGGCGGGCGCGGTCGTCAGCTCCTTCTTGTTGTAGACGAACCCGAAGTAGTTGTTCACGACCGAAGTCCACTTGCCGTCGCCGGACTTGTCGCCGCCCTTGACCATGTCGGAGCCCTTGGGCTCGTACGACTGGAGCAGCCCCTTGGAGTCGGCCTGCTGGATGAAGGGCGGGAGGGTGACGATGACATCGGCCTGGGTGTTGGCCTTCTCGCGGACGGCGCGCTGCACCATCTCGCCGGAGCCGCCTTCCACGTACTTGACCTTGATGCCGGTCGCCTTCTCGAAGTCCTTGAAGACCCGGTCGTACCAGCCGTCGCCCTTCTCGCCCTTGAGGCCGTCGGCGCTGTAGACGGTGACGACCTTCTCGTCGGAGGCGGCGGAGGAGGAGCCGCAGGCGGTGAGGGACGCGGCGAGCGCAAGGCTGCCGGTGACGGCGGCGATCGGCTTGAGGGAGCTGCGTACAGAGCTGTGCATGGCGTGGTGCACTCCTAGCGGTAAGAGGCTTTGGTGCGGATACGGGATACGGCGATGAGCACGAGCAGCGTCGTGCCCATCAGGACGACCGCGAGGGCCGAGCCGGTGAAGAGGGACCCGCGGTCGGTGGCGGTGAAGATCTGCACCGGCAGCGGCATCCAGTCCGGCGGGTAGAGCATCATCGTGGCGCTCAACTCGCCCATGGACAGGGCGAAGCAGAGCCCGGCGGCCGCGTTCAGCGACGGCAGCAGGAGCGGGAGCTTCACCCGCCACAGGACGTACGAGGGCCGGGCTCCGAGGCTCGCCGCCGCCTGTTCGTAGATCGGGTCGAGACGGATGACGGCCGCGGCGACCGACTGGTGGGCGAACGCCGTGACAAGAACGGCGTGCGCGAGGATCACGAGCCAGCGCGTGCCGTTGAGGAGCATCGGCGGCCTGGAGAAGGCGACGAGAACCGCCAGGCCGACGACGACGGAGGGCACGGCGACGGGCAGCACGAACAGCGCGTCGAGTGCGCGTCGGCCGCGCTTGCCGAGCGCGGAGCCGGCGAGCGCCGCCCAGCTGCCGACGGTGAGTGCGAGCAGGCTGGCGGTGACGGCGGTGATCAGGCTGGTGGTGAGGGCCTGCAGGGACTCCCCGCGGACGGCGGCGCCGTAGTGCTCGGCGGTGGGCCCGGATGGGAAGGCGCCGGACCAGTTCGTCGAGAAGGAGGCGGTGACGATCACGAGGAGCGGCAGCGCGAAGAGCGGCAGAAAGAGGATGAGGAAGAGCGCCCAGGTGACCCTCTTCCCCTTGCGGCTAAGCACCAACACGGCGGCTGACCATTCGGTAGAGGCTGTAAAGGCCCACGGAGATGGTGATGTTGACGACGGCGACGACGCAGGCGGCCGGGTAGTCGGACTCGAGGATCGCCTTGCCGTAGACGAGCATCGGCAGGGTGGTCACGCCCTTGGCCCCGGTGAAGAGGACGATGCCGAACTCGTTGAGGCACATGACGAGGACGAGACTGCCGCCGGCTGCGAGGGCGGGAAGAGCCTCGGGCAGGATCACGCGCCGGACGATGCGCGCGGGCCGCGCGCCGAGTGAGGACGCCACCTCCAACTGCGCGGTGTCGAGCTGCGAGAAGGCCGCGAGCAGGGGGCGTACCACGAAGGGAGTGAAGTAGGTGATCTCCGCGAGGAGTACGCCCCCGGGGGTGGAGAGGAAGTGGAACGGCCCTTCGGCCGCGCCGGTTACGTCCGTCCAGAGGCCGTTGGCCATGCCGACGGTGCCGTAGATGAAGAGGAGGGCGAGCGTGATGAGGAAGGAGGGGAAGGAGAGGAAGACGTCGATGAACTTGGCGACCGCCTTGCCGCCGGGGAAGGGCACGAAGGCGATGATCAGGGCGAGGGTGAAGCCGAGGAGGAGACACCCGAGGGTGGCGCCGACGGCGAGCCAGACGGTGGTGGTGAGGGCGTCGCGGAAGGCCGCGGAGGCGAAGACACGGGTGTAGGGGGCGAAGGAGGTACCGCCCTCGTCCGGCGAGAGCGACTGCTGAACGACGAGGGCGAGGGGGTAGACGAAGACGAGCCCCAGGATGGCGACCGGGGGCAGGGCCCATACGAAGCGAGGTGTCCCGCGCGGCTGCCGGGGGGTGCCGGGCCCGTCCGGGCCGGCCGCGGCACGTGGACTTGCCGCCTCCGTCCGCTCCTGGCCGGCCGCCGCGTCACTCACGGGCGGCGACGGCGTGCCGGCGCCCGCCGGGTGACCCGCACCATCGACCGGGGTAACCCGGGCCGGAACCTCTGCCCGGCCGGAGGCCCGGCGCAGCCCACGACGGGCCGTCGGCTGCGGCACGTCAGGCATCGGACGCCCCCTGTCCCGCCGGCAGCAGCACCGCGTCCTCCGGTGCGAAGTGCAACGTCACCGTGTCGCCCAGCTCCGGTGTCCGGCGCAATTCGCGGACGTCCGCCGTCACGCGATGACCCGCCACATCCACGTACAGGCGATGCGTGGAGCCGCGCCACTGAATCTCCGTGAGCCTGCCGCGCAGCGGGTTGGGGCCCTTGCCGAGGCCGACGAGATGTGGGCGTACGCAGAGCGTGGCCTTCGCGCCGGCCGACGCCCCGCCCGTCGAGACCTTCACTTCAGCTCCGGCGAAGGAGACCGAACCGGAACCGACCGTCACCGGCAGCAGATTCGCGTTGCCGACGAAGGACGCGGTGAATTCGGTACGGGGGCGGCGGTACAGCTCGTGCGGCGTACCGCAGTCCTGGAGCCGCGCCTTGTCCATGACCGCGATACGGTCCGCGAGCGTCAGCGCCTCGGCCTGGTCGTGCGTGACGTACAGCATCGAGACGTCCGGCAGCTCCCGGTGCAGCCGCGCCAGTTCCGCCAGCATCCCGGACCTGAGCTGCGCGTCGAGCGCCGACAGCGGCTCGTCGAGGAGCAGGACCATCGGGCGGATCGCGAGCGCACGCGCGATCGCGACGCGCTGCTGTTGCCCGCCCGAGAGCTCGCGCGGGTAGCGGCTCGCGTACGACGCCATGCCCGTCATGTCGAGGGCCTCGGCCACCCGGACGGCTACGTCGCGCTTCGGGGCCTTCTGCGCCCGGAGGCCGAAGGCGACGTTGTCCTTGACGCGCATATGCGGGAAGAGCGCGTACTGCTGGACCACCATGCCGATGCCCCGCAGGTGTGGCGGCAGCCCGGTGACGTCCCGGCCGCCGATGAACACCCGCCCGGAGACCGGCCGCACAAAACCCGCGACCGCCCGCAGCGCCGTCGTCTTCCCCGATCCGGACGGCCCCAGCAGCGCCATGACCTCTCCCGGTTCGACGGTGAGGTCGAGCGAGTCGAGCGCTGTGGTCCCGCCGTTCCCCCCGTACGCGACCGAGACGTTATCGAAGCGGATGCCGCTCGTCATCGGTCCGCCCCGGCGAGCAGGCCGGGCAACTCGGCGACCGAGCCCAGCACATGTGTCGCGCCGTGCTGCTCGAGCTGCCGCTTGTCGTGCGCGCCGGTCAGCACGCCCGCGACGACGCCCGCTCCGGAGCGTACGCCGCTGAGCATGTCGTACGAGGTGTCCCCCACGACCGCGATCTGCTGTACGCCGTCCACCGCCCCGGTGCGCAGGAACGCGGTGAGCACCATGTCGGGGTAGGGGCGGCCGCGGCCTCCCGCGTCGGCCGGGCAGAGGGTGAGCTCCACCAGGTCCTGCCAGCCGAGCGCGGCAAGGATCGCGTCCTGGGTGGCGCGGGCGAAGCCGGTGGTCAGGACGACGGTGCGGCCCTGTGCCCGTAGCTCCTCAACGGCCGTCCTGGCGCCGGGAACCGGTGCGATGCGGCCGGCGTCGACCAGCTCCCCGTACGCCTCCTCGAACGCGGTGTTGGCCTGCCCGGCGCGCGTCTCGTCACCGAAGAGGTGCCGGAATACGGAGATCTTCGACTCGCCCATGGTCGCGCGGACGTAGTCGAGCATGCCGGGCATCGAGTCCGGCTCGGCACCCACGCGCTCCGCGGCCGCCACGAAGGCCTGCTCGACCAGCCCCCCGTCGGCGACCGTCGTACCGGCCATGTCCAGTACGACGAGGTTCAGCTTCGTCAACTTCCTCACCAGCCCAGTTCGTTCGCGGTTGTTTCGGCAATGGCGGGCGAGCAGGTCATCCCGCGCCCGCCAGGCCCGGTCACCAGCCACACGCCGTCGCGCACCTGCTCCCGGTGCACGACACGGCTCTTGTCGGTGCACTGCGCGTACACCCCGGCCCAGCGGCGGCGGATCTTCGGCAGCGGCCGGCCGAGGAAGGACTCGACGACCCCGGCGAGGTGCTCGTAGGGGTCCTCGAGGGTGTCGAAGGCGAACGGGTGCTCGTACTCATGGGTGTCGCCGATGGTCAGCCCGCCGTCGCGGCGCTGCACCATCAGCAGCTGCATCCTGTGCGCGGCGGCGGCCGGCGCCTGTGCCTGGCCCGCTTTGAGCGCTTCCAGGGCCTCGCTCGCGTACGCCGGGTAGTAGCGGAAACTGTCGGCGTCGGCGATCGACGTGGTGAGCGGCTCTCCGAGCGGATCGGTCTGCATCATCTGCAGGCGCACCCGGCGTACGGGGAGGCGGGGGGCGAGCTCGCGGACGAGACCGGAGAGCGACGCGCCCGTACAGAGGACGACGGCGTCACCGGTGTGCACATCGCCGTGGTCGTCGCGGACGGATCCCTCACCGGGCACGTCGCGGACCTCGCGCCCGCCGAGGTATGTGTACCGCCCGGACGCCAGCAGAGCCTGCTTCAGCGCGACTTGGGAGGGGCGCGGCTCGACGGCGGCGTCCCGCTCGCACCACAGCGCCGCCGCGAACCCGCCGCGCAGCGCCGGGTTGATCCGGCGCGCCTCGGCCGCGGTGACCAGCCTGTAGCCGCGGGCAGCCGCGTCGGGCCCGGCCACGGCCGCCTCGGCGACGGCCAGCTCCAGGTCGTTCCGTACGGGAGTGAGCGAGCCGATGGCCCGGAAGCCGAGCGCCGGCACGCGCTCCCCGATGGACTGCCACAACTCGCGGGCACGGAGCGCGGTTTCGAGCTCCTCGCCACCCGCGCGACCGCTGACCCATATCTGGCCGAAATTGCGCAGGCTCGCGCCTCGCGCCTCCGTCTCGCGCTCGATCTGAACGACCTGGTGGCCGCGTTCCACTGCGTGCCAGGCGTGCATGGTTCCCACCACGCCGGCTCCTACGACGATGACTCTCACGGCCGCAACGCTCCTGGGGACTGGTGGCCCGGATGACTCCGGACAGCAACGGGAGGGTGAACGGGCACCCAAACTTGGACTAGACCCGTTACCTTCTCGTTATCTTCGTGCCACGTCCAGAGTGCGTTGCAAAGTTTGCGTCAGCCGCCGTCGCCCAGAGGATTCTGGTCGCCCAGATGCGTGGTGAAGCTGAAGCGGTCGCCGCGGTAGAGCGTGCGCACCCGCTCCAGGGGCTCGCCCTCCGTGTCCCGCGAGACGCGGTGGAGCAGCAGCATCGGCAGGGCCGGCGGCGTACCGATCAGCAGGGCCTCGCGCGGCGTCGCGAGCACCGTCTCGATCCGCTCGTCCGCGTCGCCGAAGGAGATCGACAGGCGCTCGCGCAGATAGGCGTAGAAGGACGAGTCGGGGTCGAAGTCGGCGTCCAGCCGTGGCACCCGGGCCACCGCGACATACGTACTCTCCAGGCCGACCCGCTCGTCGTCCGCGAGGAGCACCCGCTCCATGTGCCAGACCGGCTCACCGCGCGCCGCCCCGATCTGGCCGGCCAGCGCGTCGGAACAGGGGAAGCGGTCGAGGCTGATCAGGCTGCGGCCGGGCCGGCGCCCCTGGCGCCGTACGCCCTCGGTGTAGCTGGCCAGCGAGAGCGGCTGCTCCAGCTTGGGACCCGCGACGACCGTGCCGCGGCCCTGGCGACGCAGCCGGCCCTCCAGGAGCAGTTCGCGCAACGCCTGGCGCACGGTCTCGCGCGAGACCTCGTACCGTACGGCGAGATCGCGCTCCGTGGGCAGCGGTCCCCCTTCGCCCAACTCCTCGATCAGGAGGGAGATACGGGCCTTGACGGCGTAGTACTTGGGGATCCGTCCGTGCTCCGGGATGCCGGACCGGACAGCGGCGCCGGGCGCCTGGTCGTTCGGGTAGTCCACCCGGGAATGCTCGCAGACGGAGGTGAACGCTCAGCGTCGCCCGGCACGCAGCCGCCGGGAGGCCAGGACCAGCGCCCCGCCGCACAGCAGTACGGCACCGAGGGCGGCGCTGAGGCGCAGCGGCGGGCCGGTGCCGGTCGCGGCGAGCTCGTCGGGGGTGTCGGTGACCCCGGAACCGTCGCCGTCCACGACGGTGAAGTGGTAGTCGCCGGACTCACCCACCCAGTCGCCGTCGTCGCCCTGCCGCTGCACGATCGCGGCGTTGACCGTGACGTCGTTGGGCGGGGTATCGGCGGCGAGGGCGACCCGGACCTTGACGGTGACCGACTTACGAGCCGGGACGACGAAGCCGGGGAACCCTCCGTCGAGGACCCCGACGACCTCGTCCTCGGCGGTCGTCTCGAGGGCGACGGGGCGCCAGCGGGCCGTCAGGTCGTCGTAGAACTCCAGGCCGACCCGGGCGGCGGTGAGACCGCTGTCGCGTCCACTGAAGATCATCACCGGGTGGATGCTGCGACAGCTCTCGCCGGTGGTGTTGGCGAGGTCGACGGACCACTCCTGGAAGCCGGCGCCGGGCCGGTGGGCGGTGGGGCCGCCGTGGATGCGGGTGTCGATGGGGAAGTCGGGGTCGGAGACCTTGCCGCAGGTGGGCTGCTGGTCAGCGGGCTTTCCGGCCGCGGGTACCGGCACCGGTGCGGCGGCGGTCCGAGGCGGTGCGGGCTGCTCAGGTGCTCCGGCCTGCCGAGGCGCCGCTGCCCGCCCGGGTACCGCGGCCCGCTCACGCGCCGCCGCCTGCTCGCGCGAGCCTGCTCGCTCAGGAGCCCCGGCGGACCCGGGCGTCTTGGCGGGCCCGGCGGCGGTTTCGGCGGCGGCGCGTGCGGTCACAGCTGCGGCCGTCGCGGCGGAGCCGAAGAGCGCCGCGGGCGCGATCGCGGCCGCGGCGACTCCGACGGCGAGGGCTTTGCGCAGTCGCATGGGTGACCTTTGCTGTTCGGCTGCTCACGAACCGCCGGGGATCGCCCGGTCCTCCCCAAGACCCTGCCACGCGCGCGCGTTCGAAGGCGCTCTCCGCGGCCTCAAACGGCCGTACAGCCTCCCAATTTCCCCCTATCAGCCTATTTTCGGTGCGGTGGGAGACGCTTCGGCGCGTCCGAAGACAGGCGCGAGTACCAACTGCGCGGCGCCCTCCGCGACGACGTGTGCGCCTCTGCCCGTGACGGCTACCGGGACGCGGACACGCCCGCCGACTCCGCGTACGAACGGCTCGGCGTCCGCCGCGACGATCCGGCCGCCGAGCAGTACCCGGTCGATGTCGAGCAGCTCGACGAGGTTCGCGGCGCCGGTGCCGAGGACGCGGGCGGCCAGGTCGAGATCGCCGCGGTCGACGGCCGCGAGGCAGAGCGCTTCGATACAGCCCCGCTTCCCGCACCCGCACTCGGGCCCGTCGAGCTGGATGACCTGATGCCCGAACTCCCCCGCGCCGGTGCGCGCGCCGCGGTAGAGCGCACCGCCGAGGACGAGACCGGCACCGAGTCCCGTACCGAGGTGGAGGTACGCGAAGGAGTCACCGGGTCCGCGAAGTGCGAGCCCGAGGGCCGCGGCATTGGTGTCCTTGTCGAGGACGACGGGCAGCCCGAGCCGCGCGGCGAGCGCGTCGCGGAGGGGAAACCCGTCCCACTGCGGAAACCCGGTGACGCGATGCGGGACACCGGTGACGTGATCGAGCGGCCCGGGCATGGCCACGCCGACGCCGAGGACGCGTACGCCCTCCAGCAGCGCCTCGACCTCTGTCGCCACCCGCTCCACGACCGCCTCGGCCCCCGCGCCCAGATCCAGCGGCGCCGTGCGGACCGCGACCGGAGCTCCCGCCAGGTCCAGCAGCACCGCTGTCAGCTCGTCGCGGTCCAGGTGCAGCCCGACCGCGTGGCCCGCCGAAGGGACCAGCCGCAGCACCGTGCCCGGTCTGCCGCCGGTCGACGCGCGGCGGCCCGCATCCGTCGCCAGACCCTCGTCGCGCAGCCGGGCCGTGATCTTGCTGACCGCCTGCGGGGTGAGCCCGGTGCGCTCGGCGAGCTCCATCCTGCTGATGCCGCTCTCACCCGCCGTACGCAGCAGATCGAGCGCCAGCGCGGCGTTATGGCTGCGCAACGCAGGCAGGTTCGCTCCGGCAGCTCCCGTACCGCTCCTCACAGTCCTGTTCACGGACCCCATTGTCCTCTCCGCTTGCACTTTGGCAACACCGTTGCTTAAGTGGAACGCATGACTGGCACCGTCTCCCGTACCCCCCTCCGCGTCGGACTCGTCGGCTACGGCCTGGCGGGCTCCGTCTTCCACGCCCCGCTGATCGCCGCGACCGAGGGTCTCGCCCTCGACACGATCGTCACCTCGAACCCGGAGCGGCGGGAGCAGGCCCGCGCCGAGTTCCCGGATGTACGCTTCGCGGCCACGCCCGACGAGGTGTGGGAGCGGGCCGGCGAGCTCGATCTGATCGTGATCGCCTCCCCCAACAAGACGCATGTCCCGATCGCCACTGCCGCCCTCAAGGCCGGCCTCCCGGTCGTCGTCGACAAGCCCATCGCCGGCACGGCCGCCGAGGCGCGTGAGCTCGCCGCACTCGCCGAGGAGCGCGGTCTGCTGCTCTCCGTCTTCCAGAACCGCCGCTGGGACAACGACTTCCTCACCCTCCAAAAGCTGATCGCGGACGGCGAGCTCGGCGAGGTACTGCGCTTCGAGTCGCGCTTCGAGCGCTGGCGCCCCCAGCTCAAGGGCGGCTGGCGCGAGTCGGGCGACCCGCAGGAGATCGGCGGTCTGCTGTACGACCTGGGCAGCCATGTGGTCGACCAGGCGCTGACCCTGTTCGGCCCGGTGGTACGGGTGTACGCCGAGGCCGATGTCCGCCGGCCCGGCGCCGAGACCGACGACGACACGTTCATCGCCCTCACGCATGCGAACGGCGTCCGCTCGCATCTGTACGTCAGCGCCATGACCGCGCAGCTCGGCCCGCGTTTCCGGGTACTCGGCTCGACGGCGGGCTATGTGAAGTACGGCCTGGACCCGCAGGAGACGGCCCTCCGCGACGGCACGCGTCCCGACTCCGACCCGAGCTGGGGCACCGAGCCCGAGTCGCTGTGGGGCCGCGTCGGCGCGGGCGAGTCCCCGCTGACCGGCGGCGGCCGCCCGGTCGAGACGGTTCCGGGCGACTACCCGGCGTACTACGCGGCCATCGCCACCGCCCTGCGCGAGGGCACGGCCCCGCCGGTCACCGCCCATGAGGCGGCGGCCGCACTCGAGGTCCTGGAGGCCGCGCACCGCTCGGCCCGTGAGGGCATCACCGTGGAGGTCTCCGCATGACCGTCTCGCCCACCCCCTCCCCCTCGCCCACCCCGTCCACGGCGCCCGCGCCCGCGGCGCTCACCGTCGACGAGCTCATCGACCAGGAACGCCGGCTGACCCTGCGCCGGTTCACATACGAGGACGCCTGGATGCTCGGCAGCCTGCTCGTCGAGCTGGCCCGCGAGCGCCGGTCGCCGGTCGCGATCGACATCCGGCGAGGAGCGCAGCAGCTCTTCCACTGCGCACTGCCCGGCTCGAGCGCCGACAACGACGCGTGGATCGACCGCAAGCGGAGAGTCGTCGAACGGTACGGCCAGAGCTCGTTCCTGGTCGGCACCCGCCACCGCGCGAAGGGCACGACGTTCGAGGAGTCCTCGCGCCTGGACCCGGACATGTACGCGGCCCACGGCGGCTCGTTCCCGATCACGGTCGAGGGCGCGGGCATCATCGGCTCGGTCACGGTCTCGGGCCTGCCGCAGGCGGAGGACCACGCGATGGTGGTCGAGGCGCTGGAGCGTTTCATCGCGGCGTGAGGCAAGGAATGGGCCCACCCGGCGCCCAATCCAGCCCGCCCGGCGCTCGAGGACAACCCACCACCGGACCGGCCCATCCCAGCCCGCCCGGCGCCCATCCCAGCCCGCCCGGCGCCCAATCCAGCCCGCCCGGCGCTCGAGGACAACCCACCACCGGACCGGCCCATCCCAGCCTGCCCGGCGCCCATCCCAGCCCGCCCGGCGCCCAATCCAGCCCGTCCGGCGATTGAGGACAACCGGCCGCCCGGACAGACCCAATTCAGCCCGCCCGGCGCTCGAGGACAACCCACCCACCGGACAGACCCAATTCAGCCCGTCCGGCGATTGAGGACGACCGCCCGCCCGGACGTACCCGGCCACCAACGCACGGCCCTCACCCCCACGGCCCCCAGCCGGGAGGCGCCTACGCGTCCTTGAGCTCCTGGCGCTGGCGGCCGAGCCCCTCGACCTCCAGCTCCACCACATCACCGGCCCGCAGGAACGGCTTCGGCTCCGGTTGCCCGAGCGCGACGCCCGCCGGCGTACCCGTGTTGATGACGTCCCCGGGGTACAGCGTCATGAACTGGCTGACGTACCGCACCACCTCCGCCACCGGGAAGATCTGGTCGCCGGTCGTGCCGTTCTGCTTCAGCTCGCCGTTCACCCAGAGCCTGAGCGAGAGCGCCTGCGGGTCCGGCACCTCGTCCGCCGTCACCAGCCACGGGCCCAGCGGGTTGAACGTCTCGCAGTTCTTGCCCTTGTCCCAGGTGCCGCCGCGCTCGATCTGGAACTCGCGCTCCGAGACGTCGTGCGAGACCGCGTATCCCGCGACGTACGACAGCGCGTCCTCGTCGTCCTCCAGATAGCGGGCCGTACGTCCGATCACGACCGCGAGCTCGACCTCCCAGTCGGTCTTGCGACTGCGGCGCGGTACGAGCACGGTGTCGTAGGGCCCGACGACCGTGTCGGCCGCCTTGAAGAACACCACCGGCTCGGCCGGAGCCTCCGCGCCCGTCTCGGCGGCGTGGTCGTGGTAGTTCAGCCCGATGCACACGACCTTGCCGATACGGGCGAGCGGCGCCCCGGTACGCAGGCCGTCGGCGTCCAGTACGGGCAGCTCACCGGCGTCCGCCGCGGCCCGTATCCGGGCGAGCGCCGGCGCGTCGGCGAGCAGCTCCCCGTCGATGTCCGTGACGAGGCCGGACAGGTCGCGCAGCGTCGTCCCGTCCTTGTCGAGCAGAGCCGGGCGCTCGGCGCCCGTCGTACCGACTCGCAGCAGCTTCATGGTCAATCTCCCCTGGTCGAGTGGGAAATCCGGCCAATGGGGCTCCCTGCCGGAGGCAGGGGACGGGTGGCGGCCATCGGGAGGATCGAAGGATTGGCTGATCCTCCAAGACAGCGGACCACTCCGCAAGACCCCGTTCACAACCTGGACCTCCCCCACGGCCTCAACGGCGTGCGGGGATCCCCGTCCCGGCGGTGGCAAGCGCGCTCGCGGCGGGCATGTCCCGGTAGAGGAAGGCCCGCTCGACCGCCGTCCAGGTCGTGCTGGTGACCACATAGAGCGCGGCGGCCAGCGGCACCCAGGCCACGGTCAGGAGCGTGGCGAAGGAGAGCAGCGGCATGACCTTCGTCATCGCGCCCATCGCGCCCATGCCCGGCATCTGCTGGTCGGACATCATGGGCGCGGCCGCCATCTGACGCTTCGTACGCCGGTAGTTGAAGGTGGCCACGGCGGCGACGATCGCGAACAGCGCGACGTACACCAGTCCCGCGCCGCCGAAGACCCCGCCGTGCGCGAGCGCGTCCGACCAGCGGTCGCCGAGGGGTGCGGCGCCGAGCGTGTGGCTGAGCAGACCGTTCGGCCCGCCGCCGATCCGCGTGCTGGAGAACAGGTGGTACATCAGGAAGAACGCCGGCAGCTGCAGCAGGCTCGGCAGGCACCCGGAGAGCGGCGAGACCTTCTCCTTCGCGTGCAGTTCCATGAGCGCCTTCTGCATCCGCTCCGGGTCCTTGCCGTGCTTCTTGCGCAGCTCGGCTATCTGGGGCGAGAGCCTGGCCTTGGCCTTCTGGCCGCGGGCGGCCGCCCGGGAGAGCGGATGAACGGCGAGCCGCACGAGCGCGGTGAAGACGATGATCGCGGCGGCCGTGGCGGACGCGTGGAAGAGCGGCTGGAGCAGGTCGGCGAGGTGTGCGACCAGGCTGGCGAAAACGGACATGGGTGAGCCCTCCGAGGGTCTCGTCGTGCCGGGATGAGGACATGGCGGCATGACGACCCGCGAGGGGTGTTTCGAGGGGGTTTGTGCGAGTTGGGGTTCCCCTACGCGGCCGTCAGGAGGGAACGGCCGGGTGCTCGGGGCCGGGTCCGGCCCTTGGCGTCGGGGTCGCGCTGCGGCAGGAACGCGGTGCGTTGCTCACGGTCGCGGATGGCGGTGCGGACCCGGGTGCGTGGCACGGCAGGCGCGCAGCGCGCGCTGATGACGGCGCAGACGACGAGCGCGGAACCGGCGGCAGCGGTGGCGGTCGCGGCGAGCGCCACCGCGGCGGAGAGGCTGCCGCCGTCGATCAGGAGCACTTCGACGAGGAGGAGGATCAGCAGCGCGGCGGGCCGGAACAGCCGCATCGGACGACCGGTCATGCTCCCCCCTCACTCACGCACTCGTCGAATTCGAACCTCCAGCCGTTATACACGATCGGCCTCGGGGAGCGGATCCTCCGCAAGTACGTCCTGGTCCGGCCGCGGATCACGATCAGCCGGACCCGCGTACGTCACCGCCGGCGCCACGACCAGGTTGGCCGCGAGCGCGACGATCCCCGCGTTCACTCCCCACACCGGATCGTGCCCGGCGAAGACCAGCACGCAGACGATCGCCACTCCGGCCGCGAGCCCGCTCACGGCGCCGGCGAGGGTCAGCCGCCGCCAGGTCGGACCGGGCAGCAGCATCGGCAGGAGCTGCGCCATCCCTTCGTACGAGACGAGGGAGAGCCGTACGAGCGTGGTGGGCGCGGTGTACGTCATCAGCAGCGCGATCCCGCCCGCCGCCACGACGACGGCCTGCGCCGCGCCCTTCTGCCGCCGTCGCAGCCACGGCGCGAGCGAGAGGACGCTCCGCCCCCACATCGACGCGGTTCACCAGCGGCAGCGCGCCGACGAAGAAGACGTACGGAACGAGCGGCCACAGCAGTTGAGGACGGCGTTTGAGCACGTCCGGGACCCTAGCGCGGTCGCATCGACGTCAACTTCGCCCACACGACAAGCCGGTACTTGGAGGTGTACTCCGGCGTGCAGGTGGTGAGGGTGAGGTAGTACCCGGGTGCGCTGTACCCGGCACCGGTATTCACCATGCTGCGCGGCACCGCCGCGATCACCCCCGTATCCCGGCTCGAGGTCTGCGCCACTCCCTTGTCCACCACATACATATAGACCCCCTCCCGGGTCTCGACCCGGACCTCGTCGCCGCCCCTCAGCCGGTTGATGTACCGGAAGGGCTCCCCGTGCGTATTGCGGTGCCCGGCGACGGCGAAGTTCCCGGCCTCACCGGGCTGGGCGGTCTGCGGATAGTGCCCGACGTACCCCTTGTCGAGTACGCCCTTCCTCCCGATGCCCTGGGCGACGGGCGCGACGACGCCGAGCCGTGGGATGCGGAGGACGGCGTAGGCCTGGTCCCAGCGGGGAGTGCGGACGGCGGCTCCGCGGGCGGGCGACGAGCCGGGCACTTCGGTCGCCGTACCGGTCCCGCTCTCCCCGGCGGCGGGCGTCCCGGCCGGAACGGGCTCGCCGGGCACCTCGACGGACGGAGCCTCCCCTCCCCTTTCTCTCCCCCACTCCCGCTCCAGGGCCTGGACCTTGTGCTCCGCGCCCTGCCGGGCCTGCCGGTTGGTCCACCACAGCTGATGTACGACGAGGAGGAGTACGACGACCCCGAGCGTGACGGTGACCTCGGCGCTCGTCCACAGCCCACGGGCGAACGTGGCCCGCCGCCGCGAGCCGCGCCCCTGCGCCACAACCGGTATCCGTTCCCGTTCTCTCTCCCGCTGCCGCACGGCGGCACGATAGGTGCCGGCCCGTCAACTCACCAGACCCACGGCCTCCTACGATGGCGCCGCATGAGTCCCTTCTGGTTCCTGACCCTCGTGCCCTTCCTCGCCGGCCTTGCCATCTGCGCCGTACAAGGCACGAACTACATCCTGGCGGAGCTCGTACGCAGCACCGGCCGCAGCGCGCTCGGCACCGTGACCGGCCACATAGCCACGCGCGAGGCCTCCTACTCCACGGCCCATCCGGTCGTGCGCTGGACGACGGACGACGGTACGGAGGTCGAGCAGCCGCTGATCGACAGCAGCGGCAGCCCGCACCGGCTCCCCGAGGGCTCACAGGTCCGCGTCCTCTACACCCCGCACAACCCGCAACACGCCCAGATCGACTCGCCGGCCGCCCGCTCCTCGGCGCTCCTCACGCTGGCGCTGGGCACGGCGCTCTGGCTCGGATCGCTCATGGCCGTACTCGTGAGAATCGGCGCATCCCTGTGAACCGCCGTACAGCAGTACGGTGTCCACCATGCGCCCCGACACGCCTGCTGACCACACCGCCGAAGCCGAGCGCCTGCTGCGTACCGCGGACCGGTACCCCGAGGACCATGAGCCGCTGCTGCTCCAGGCCGCGGCCCACCTGGAACTGGCGGGCGACCGCGAACACGCCTCCACCCTCTACGACCGCCTGCTCGCGATCGGCCCCGAGCACCCACTGCTGATCAAGGCCCTCCAGGCGGCGAACCTCTGGGAGTACGGCCACGAGGCGGAGGCCCGCGCCCTGATCACCGGCATCCGCACGGCGGCCCCGGCGGACCCGGCGCCCTGGGAGATCGTGGCGGAGACGCTGGAGTCCCACGACGAGCTCGAGGCGTCCCACGACTGCTTCACCACGGCCCTCACGCTGCTCCTCCCCCCGGGAGAGGACGAGGTCCCCTACGCGACCCAGTCCCTCCTCACGGGCCGCCACCGCGTCCGCCGCCTCCTGGGCCTGCCGCACGACGAGTGGGACGCCCAGGCCGACTCGGTCCACACGTCCCACACGGCGGACATCTCGCTGGACGAACTCCACGACCCGAAGCGCCTGTGGGCCCTGGGCTCGGAAAACCCGGCAGAACTCCAGGCCGAAATCGCCCGCCTGAGGTCCGAACTGGGCTCGTTCCGCTCGGCCCTGTCGCGTCCGTTCCCGGTGGCGGTGCTCCACTGGCCGGAGGACGAACTGAACGAACTCCTCGCGGCGTACCCCGAGTTGGAGTCGGAGTACCCGACCCGGACGGCCCACCTCACGGACATCGAGGCCTCGATGCGGGACCTGTCCTCGACGGGCACGGAGAACCTGGGCATCGTGACGGCGACGGTCCCGTCGTACGAGGCGTTCGCGGCCTCGGAACAGTCCTCACCGGCGAACGCGGACCTGCTCCCGCAGTACGCAACGACACTGGCGGCAAGGGGCCGGGCGGTGGCATGGCCGCCGTCGAAGGGGGCGGCGTGCTGGTGCGGGTCGGGGGCGGTGTACCGGGACTGCCACGGGGGAGCAGTTTCGTGACTGTTCCTGGAGAACCCAGGATCGGGTCCGTAAAGCCATGAGTCTGCCTCGAACTGATCCACGAACGTCAACCAGTTGACATCATGTGCTCATGGCTAGTGAGTCGAAGCAGGTTATGTTTGGCACCCCCGACGGCGTCTCTGAGGGCGACTGGTTCAAGGGACACAACGACCTCCACGCTGTCGGGTTGCACCGATTTCTCGGCCGCGGCATCTCCGGGACGGCCAAGACAGGCGCCGACTCCATCGTCCTCTCCGGTGGATATATAGACGACAAAGATGATGGCGCCGAAATCATCTACACCGGCGAAGGCGGTCGGGACCGGGACACCGGCCATATGGTTGCCGATCAGTCGCTGACCGACGAGGGAAATGCGGCGCTGGTTGTATCGCAGGGCCTTGGCTATCCAGTTCGCGTGATCGAAGGACTGGAGATCAAGGGAAAGACCCGGCGGCGAGCAACTGGCGGTTACCGGTATCGCGGCCTCTACCAAGTGGCAGACCATTGGATTACCGAGGGGAAGGAAGGCTTCTACGTCTGCAGCTTTCAGCTCCTCAAACTCGCTCCAGGCGAAGAGGCGAAGCCGCAGTCGGTGGACCCTGACGCGGGCGAGGACACCGATCTCGAGGAGGAGGTGCGGCGGTACGTCGCACATAATCGCCTGGCGCGGGACTCAAAGGTGGCTCGTGAGATCAAGGCTCTGCATAACAACACCTGCCAGATATGTGGCCTTCGGCTTGTTATTTCACCGATGGGCGAGGCATACGCTGAAGCCGCACATATACAGGCCTTGGGGAAACCACACTTCGGGCGCGACCGACTCCAGAATGTCCTCTGCCTGTGCCCCAACTGTCACACTCGGTTTGATCGTGGAGCGCTTCACATAACCGACGAGTTCAAGGTCATCGATAGCCTGACCGGCAAGTTCGTCTCGGAGCTAAGGCGTATCAAGTCCCACAACATAGGTGTGGAGTTCATCCAGAAGCACAGGGCGCGATGGCAGGATCGCTCGATCTAGCACTTGCGGGAATTACCCCTGCAACTCTTCCACCTTCCCCAGCTCAGACTCGAAGTGCACTTGGGCGCGATCCAGCACCTCGTCCGGGTCGCAGCCGTGGGCTCGGAGCCAGTGGAGTAGGTCGGCGATCAGCTCGATCGCCGCCTCCTCAGCGACAGCCGCGCTCAGGCGGCCCGAGACGGTCGGCAGCGGATGGCGAGCAGCGCCGTAGAGCGCGAGGTATTCCTCGGCGTGTGCCACTCGCGGACCGCCGGTGTGGCCGTTCGGGTCGATGAGATCCGTAGCCAACTCACACCACACCACCTTGGAGTCCGCCCGAAGGATCACACCCCAGCGGTCGGTGACGGCGTCGACGAGCGTCATTCCACGCCCCGACTCCGCCTCGCGTTCTGCGCTGAGCAGAGTGGGCAGCGCTCGCGCGTCTGGGTCGTGCAGCTCGATACGGAGGCGGGTGCCGCTCATGGAAACCGCGAGCGTGGCAGGCGTGCCAATGCCCACATGGTTGATGACGTTAGATGTCAGTTCTGTGACGCAAATCTGAGCCGAGTCGACCAGCTCCGGCAGGCCCCACAGCGTCAGGTGTAGCCGCAACACATTGCGCAAACCCGCGATCTCGCTTGGCTCTGCCTCGAAGGACAGGTCCCAAGGTTTCCGCCTGACGCAGTCACTCGCGTAGTTCATTTTGGCTTGCCTCCCAGTGCAGAGCTGCACGGCCCTAACTGGCGCCGCAGAACGAGCCGTTCAGGACTGACCGTAGGGCTACAACTACAGCGGGTGCAATCCACTCGGGGAAAATTACACCCAACGTGGTTGCGAACCCTCCTTGATCGGACCCAAACTGTGCGTGCATCTAGGGAGGGCGCAGGGTGACGCAAGAGCAGGCACCGCAAGGCAACCGTGCTTCCACTGTGCTGGGACGCCGTCTTGGCGGAGAGCTATACAAACTCCGTGTGGCCGCCGGGCTGACCCAGACGCAAGCGGCCAAGGCTCTGAGTGCGTCCACCGGGAAGGTCGCCAAGATGGAGAGCGGTTGGGTTCCGATGCGTGACCCCGATATCCGCGCTCTGTGTGAGCTATACGGCGCCAAGGACCCTCAGGCGACCCAGCACCTGTTGACGTTGGCCGCGACCGACCGGGATCGCCGCAAGGCACTCGGCTGGTGGAACCAGTACCCGGAACTCCGCTCGCTGGTCGAGTACGTCGCCCTGGAAGACGTCGCAACCTCGGTCAGGACCTGGCAACTGGCCTTTGTGCCAGGCCTCTTCCAGACACCTGACTACGCACGGGCGCTGGCTGTCGGCAGCGCCGCGTGGGAGGACCCGGACGAGATCGAACGGTTCGTGGAAGCCAAGGTCGCCCGCCAATCGCGCCTCAAGGGCGAGTCGCCGCTGCGTATCTGGGCCATCGTCGCCGAGGGAGCGCTGCGCCAACTCGTAGGAGGACGCGATGTCATGCGCGTCCAGCTCGACCACCTCGTCCGTACCGCCCAGCTACCCAACGTGAAACTTCAGGTCCTGCCCTGCTTGGCTGGGGCCCATCCTGGGATGACCAGCGCGTTCAACATTGTTTCGTTCGCCGAATCCGGCGCAATGGACGTGGTCTACATGGACACGACTTCATCTACCCTGTGGCTGGAGAGCGAGAAGGATGCGGCTCACCACGGAACCCTCTTCGACCGTATCGCCCGGCTCTCACTGGCGCAGCATGACTCACGCGCCCTGATCGAGAGCATCCGCAAGGAGATGTGACCATGCCCGCCTTCGAGTTCGCGAAGTCCAGCTACAGCAGCGGCAACGGTGAGTGCGTCGAGGTGGCGACCAACATCGTCGGCCTCGTGGCAGTGCGCGACTCGAAGCTTCCGGAGGGGCCTGTCGTTCGGTTCCCGGCCAGGGCATGGAACGAGTTCGTCCGCCAGGCAATCGCACGCTGAGCTGGGGCGCTGCACCCGCGCCCGCGCAGTCGTGCTTCGTGGCTCAGGTCAGGGCCTCCAGTTACGCCGAGAGCGCGCTCTCACCGACGGGTGGGAGGGTGCGCGTGTCCGGGGTCAGTTCAGAGCGTCGATGGCTTTCACGATCAGCGCGCGTGCCGCCTGCCCGTACACGGCCATGCTCCGTAGCTCTTCGAAGGCCTTCAGGTACAAGGCGATCTCGGCCGGTTGCGTGATCGTGACGCGGGCGGACCGCAGCTCCACCGACACGACGCTGTCGTCGTACATGTGAAACGTTCCGCGTGGCCAGTGCTTCCGCTCCGCGGTGGCCATCGGGATCACTCCGAGCGACACCGAAGGCAGCCCGCCGGCGGTCAGGAGGTGGCCGAGCTGGGCAGCCATCGCTTCCACTCCCCCGTCGCGTGCAGGCCGGGGTTACCCCATGTCCAGCGCGTCCGGCTCGAAGGGGGCGCCGTGCCCCATGTCGTGTACGCCGATTCCACGGTGCCCGGAATCCGGCCGCAGGAAGCCGGACCGGGCGAGCGTCACCGCCGCCACACCGACGCGTGCGCCGCCGCGAAGTCGGCGAAGGAGCGCGGTGATTGGCCCGTGACCTCCTCCACCGCAGGGCTGACGCGGTCCTCCGAGCCCTTGGCGATGGACCAGTCCATGCCCGCCAGCACGGCGGCGAATCCCCCGGGCATCCCGGTGGCCGCCAGCCGGTCCCGCATCGCTTCGTACGAAACGCCGCGGTGGTGGATCGGACGGCCGGCGACGGCGGAGACGACAGCGGCGACATCGGCGTAACTCAGCGCCTCGGGGCCGGTGATGAGGTGGGCGGTGTTGTGCGGGCGCTCGTCCGCCAGTGCCCGTACGCCGACCTCCGCGATGTCCTGGACGTCGACGAAACCGATCCGTCCGTCGTCGGCGGCCGTCACGATCTCGTCGTGGTCGCGGATGCTCCCGGCGTGGAGGTGATCGCCGGTGAAGTTCTGCATGAACCAGGAGGGTTGGAGCACCGCCCACTCCGGGAACTGTTCGCGGACGGCCCGGTGGACCTCGCCCAGTCCGCCGTCCGTCTCGGCGATGGCCGAGGAGCTGAGCAGCACCACGCGGCGGACTCCGGCCCGTCGCGCCTGCCGCAGGAACGGGAGCATGGGCGCGGCGGGGTCGGGGGCCGTCATGGGCGCTACGAGGTAGACGCGGCGTACGCCGTCCAGCGCGGCGCCGTGGGTCGAGGTGTCCTCCCAGTCGAAGCGCACGCCCTCGACACCTTCGGCGGAGGCGGGGGCGGGCCGTCTGGCGGCCGCTCGGACGGGGAAGCCGGCGGCGGCCAGCCCGGACACGATCCGGCGGCCGGTGTTGCCGGTGCCGCCGGTCACCAGGACTGTTTCCTTCGTGGTCATGCCGATGCCCCCTGCGCCCCGGAACCCGCGAACGGGGCGTCGCCGCCGCCCGCGACGTCCAGAGCGACCAGCGGGTTCCAGTAGTCCCGGTAGCGGGTGATGAGACCGTCCTTGACGGTGACGACCACGACGTACGACATCTCGAACGGCTTACCGGTGGCCACCGCCCGCCCCTCGGCACGCATCTCGACTATGACGACCTCGGGGTCCTCGGTCCGGTGCACCTCGAGGTACGGGAAACCGGCGAGGTCGACGTGGTCCGGGTAGTGAGCCATATAGGCGTGGACCGCGGACTTGCCCTCCAGGAGGCGCGGGGCGCCGGGCGGGGCGAAGGGGAACTCGCAGACGCCGTCCTCGGCCCACAGCTCCACCCATGCCTCGATGTCCTTGGCCAGGAGGAGTTCCAGTCCGCGCCGGAAGACTCCGGAAGGCGTGGTGTCCGTCATGGTGGGTTCCTTTCGTACGGTCGGCAAGGTCCGCGCTAATATGCGGACCGTTGGTCCGGATTCAATATACGGACCGACAGTCCGTTTTACTAGTCCGTGGAGGAACCGTGCCACCCGCACGCAAGGAACGAGCCGACGCCATCCGCAACCGGGAGGCCGTACTGGCCGCAGCGGCACGCCTGTTCACCGAGCGCGGCGACCCCGACCGCGTCTCCATGGACGACATCGCCGCGGCCGCAGGAGTCGGCAAGGGCACGCTCTTCCGCCGTTTCGGCGACCGCGTCGGACTCGTCAAAGCCCTCGTCGAGCAGCGCACCGAACAACTGCGGGCCGATGTCGTCGCGGGCCCCCCGCCGCTCGGCCCCGGCGCCCAGGCCGGCGAACGCGTCCTCGCCCTCCTCGACGCCCTGCTGCGCCTGAAGCTCGACACCCGTCCACTGATGCTCGCCCTGGAGAGCGCGGGCAGCGGCAGCCCGTATCTGAACGACACCTACGCGCTGTGGCACGCGCAGCTCGCCTCGCTCCTGGCCGAGGTCCGCGGCGAGCGGGACGCCGACTTCCTCGCGCACGCCCTGCTGGCCGCCGTACGCAGCGACCTCATCGAGCACCTCACGGCGGACGGCACCTCACCGCAGCAGATCCACGACGGAGTTGCCGCTCTCGCCCGCGCCGTCCTGGCGGCGCCCGCACCGGGCGAGGCGTAGGAAAGATACGCATACTTTCATCACAATTACGCGACGTTCCACGACATTTACGCCGCACAGCCTCAAACGGAATGCCATTCTCAGCCCCTCGGTTCAGAACCATCTGCCTTGGGGGGCACATGTCAGGGAGTGGAAGTTCGCGCACGAACAGCGCGATCGCGGCCTGCGCCGTGGTGCTGGCGGCCGGGCTCGTGGGGTGTGGGGGCACTTCCGACGATGCCAAGCCCGCCGGGTCCACAACGAGCGCGGCGGCGAAGAAGGCGCCGGCGGCGACGCCTTCGCCCGAGTCGGCTCTCACACTGGTCGATGACGAGGAGAGCGCCGACTCCGCGAAGCCGGTCGTGGTGAAGGTGCTGGACAACGACACGCTCACCCGCAAGGGCGGTACACCGGGCGACCTTGAAGTCGCGCTGAATTCCGGCGAGTTCACGATCAGCCTGGCCACCCTGCCGGGTCACGGCACCGCGAAGGTCGACGGGTCCACCGTCGTCTATACGTCCGCCCAGGGGTACGGCGGCGCGGACGAGTTCATGTACCAGGTGGAAGCGAAGGGCTCGCAGCCGCCGACCGGGACCGCCGTCGTACGGATCACCGTGGCCGCGCCCACGCCGACACCCACTCCCACGCCGGCGAAGGCGAAGGCGAAGGCGCCCGCGCCGCCCAAGGCCTATTACGCCAACTGCGACGCCGCACGGGCCGCCGGCGCCGCTCCCGTTCACGAAGGAGACCCCGGCTACGCGCCGCACCTCGACCGGGACGGCGACGGCGTCGGCTGCGAGCCGTACAGCGGCGGTACGTCCGGAGGCAGTGGAAGCGGCGGAGGCAGTGGAGGCAGCAGCGGAGGCGGGTCCGGGGACACGTACTACGCGAACTGCGCCGCCGCACGGGCCGCCGGTGCCGCTCCCGTTCATGCCGGGGATCCCGGTTACGGGCGGCATCTCGACCGCGACGGCGACGGCGTCGGCTGTGAGTGATCCGCGTGCGGAGAGTCCCGGGCGGACCGCACCGCATTCCCGGTAGTCACCCGCCGGGGGCAATCGAGCGCGCGACTACCGGGAATGGGCATCGCCGCGGCGGCCGGGGACGGGCCACGGCCGCCGCAGGTTCATGGTGGGAGCACGGAGAATGAGAAACGGATGAGAAATAGGGTGCACGGTTTATGAAGGACGGATTAATTCCGCGGTCATTGAGACGTCCTTCACATGTCTTTCGGACCGGTGGAGTCAGGCCGCCTTCTTGATGAGCTTGCCGTCCGCCGCGATCACGAACCACTCCCCGTCCAGGCCCTGGCCGTTCACGTCCCCGGGTGTCGCGTCGCCCACGTAGTAGTACAGCGGCCAGTCCCCGTACATCGCCTGTTCCGCGCCCTCGCCGAGCTTCGTCTCCTTCAGCAGGGCGGCGTCGGTGCCGGCGCCCGCCGTCACGTCCTTCGCGGAGGTGAGGGCCGGCCAGACGGCGATGCAGTCGGCGTCGCAGTTGCTGGCGCCGGGCTTGTCCTTGGTGAATCCGTACAGCGTACGGCCCGAATCGTCGACGAGGATCTTGCCGAGCTCCGAGTCCGCGGTCCTGACGGAGGCGGTGGCCGCGGGCTTCCGCGCGGGCTTGGCCGCGTCGTCCTTGGCGGCGTCCGCCGAGCCGCCGCAGGCCGACAGTGTCAGCAGCGCGGCCGATACGAGCGGTACCGCGAGCAGAGTTGTTTTACGGGTGCTGCGCATGGTCGTTCCCCCGGTTTGATCAGTGGGTGCGAGAGAGTGATGGTTACGCAGGGTTGTACGACGGCAACTGACCCGCGGTTCAAACGAATTCAAGAAATCTTCTTTTGAACGAGCCGACTGCGGGCCCCGTACTCCATCACGACCGGCCCCATACGGAGTCGGTCCCAACGGGAGGATCAAAACAATGCAGAAGCGTTATGCGGCTGTTACCGCCGCCGCAATTGTGCTTGGTGTTGCCGGTGTTACTCCGGCGCTCGCACACGGCGGTCATGACGGGCACGGGGAGCACGCATCAGCCGGCGGCCAGACCTCCGCCGGCAACGCCGACACCTTCACCAAGCCCTCCAGTGGGCACGCCCTCACCTTCGCCGCCCACCTCTCCGGCGCCAACGAGGTGCCGGTCAAGGGCGGGCCCGCCGTGAACGACCCCGACGGCAAGGCCGTTGCCCTCGTCAAGGTCAAGGGCGACCGGGTGACCTTCGCGATGCAGTGGACCGGGTTCGTGCCGAGCCTCGGGCACATTCACCAGGGTGCCGCCGGGCAGAACGGCGATGTGAAGGTCCCGCTCTTCGGTACCGCGATGCCGGACTCCGTCCACTCGGCGGCCGGGCAGGTGGCCATCACCGACGCCGAGCTGGCCAACAGCATCCGCAGCAACCCCTCGGGCTTCTATGTGAACCTGCACAGCGCGGAGTTCCCGGGCGGTGCGGTGCGAGGCCAGTTGAAGCCGCTGCACAAGAACGTCAACCCGCTCGACATCATCAAGGGCGGCAAGCTGCGGGCGCTGTCCAACGGCGACCAGGAAGTCCCGAAGAACGACGCGTCCAAGGTCGGCGACCCGGACGGGCACGCGGTGACGTTCCTGCAGCCGAAGGGGACGAACGTCGACTACTCGCTGGCCTGGGTCAACATCAAGAGCCCCACCAACGGCCACATCCACAAGGGCACGTTCGGGAAGAACGGCGACGTCGTCTTCAACTTCTTCAACCGGCCCGTGCCGGACGGGATCTTCGCGGTCTCCGGAAAGCTGGAGGGGCAGAACGCCGACGTGGTGAAGCGTGTCCGCGCCAACCCGCGGAACTACTACTCCAACATCCACACCGCCGAGTTCCCGGACGGTGCGGTGCGCGGGCAGCTCTTCCACTGAGCCGGGTCGGGCGCCCGCGGGAGGGGTGGCCGCCGATTCCCGGGCGGTCACCCGCCGGGCGTTCGCCCGCCGGTACGGCCACCGCCGGGCGGCCGGCCCGGCCGGGGATGCCGGAGCCGATCGGGCCGGCCCGCGGCCCGGCTCCCGGCCCGTCGGCCCGCAGCCGTACTGAACACTCCCGTCCCGCCGTACGTACTCAACAGCACCTCCCCAGGTGGCTGGGCGCGTGACCGTACGGGTACGGCAGGACCGGTCACGCGCCCAGCGCGTGTGCCACCGTGTAGATGACCAGGCCGGCCAGCGCACCGACCACCGTGCCGTTGATCCGGATGAACTGCAGATCGCGGCCGATGTGCGCCTCGATCTTGCGCGAGGTGTGCTCCGCGTCCCAGCTCGCGACCGTGTCCGAGATCAGCGAGGTGATCTCGGCGCGGTACGTGGTGACCACGTACACCGCCGCGTCCTCGATCCAGCCCTCCAGCTTCGACTGGAGCCGGGTGTCCGTCGCCAGCCGCGCGCCCAGCGTCAGCAACGAGGCACGGGCGCGCAGCCGCAGCTCGCTGTGGTCGTCCTCCGCCGCCGAGATGATCATGCCGCGTACGGACGACCAGACCGAGGCGATCACGTCCTGTACCTCGGAACGGGACAGCAGCTCCGACTTCATACGCTCCACCCGGGCGCGGGTGTCCGTGTCCGACTGGAGGTCGGCCGCGAAGTCGGTGAGGAAGCGGTCGATCGCGCCGCGCGCCGGGTGGCCCGGCATGTCCCGCATCTCGGTGACGAAGCGCATCAACTCCTTGTAGACGCGTTCGCCGACCTTCTTGTCCACGAAGCGCGGGGTCCAGCCGGGCGCCCCGCCCTCGACCGCGTCCATCACCGAGTCCGAGTGCAGGATCAGCCAGTCGTGGGCACGGCCGAGGATCAGGTCGACGGCGCGGTGGTGTGCGCCGTCGGCGACGACCTTCTCCAGGGTCTTGCCGACGCCGGGGGCGATCTCGGCACTGTCGGCGCGGCGGGTGATCGCCTCGCCGACGACCGCCTGGACGTCGGCGTCGCGCAGCACGGTGAGCGCGCCGCGGAGCGCGGTGGACAGCTCGGCGGTGACCCGGTCGGCGTGGGCGGGCTCGGCGAGCCAGCCGCCGAGACGGGCGCCGATGCCGAGGGCGTGCAGCCGGGTCCGTACGACGTCGCCGGAGAGGAAGTTCTCACCGACGAAGGAGCCCAGCGAGGCGCCGAGCTGGTCCTTCTTGTTCGGGATGATCGCGGTGTGCGGGATGGGCAGGCCGAGGGGGTACCGGAAGAGCGCGGTGACGGCGAACCAGTCGGCCAGGGCGCCGACCATGCCGGCCTCGGCGGCGGCGGCGACGTAGCCGGTCCAGGGGCCGGCGCCGGAGTTCCTCGCCCAGGTGGCGAGCGCGAAGATCAGCGCGACGAGGAGGAGGAGCCCGGTCGCGGTCAGCTTCATCCGTCGTACGCCGCGCTGCTTTTCGGCGTCGGCCTCGGTGTAGGCGAAGGAGGGGAGGGCGGTGTGGCGGCGGGGGCCCTGTGCCCGGCCCGCCTGCACCGACCGGCCCGGCTCGGCCGACGGGCTGTCCGGCTGGTCCGCCAAGCCCGGTTGCTCCGCCGAGCCCGGCTCAGCCGCCCGGCTCAGCCGGTCCGGGTCCGCCTGACGCTGCCGGTCCGACTCACGCGGCCGGTCCGGCTCTCCGGCGCGGCCCGGATCGCCCGCCCCGCCCGGCAGTCCTCGCTCTCCCGGCCGTCCCGGCTGATCCGGCTGGCCCGGTTCCGTGCGTTCCATCCGCTCCTCCCGTCCGCGCGCCCCGTACGCATTGTCCCTTCCTCACGTACTCCTGGGGCGCTCATGGAGTTCCCGCGCCATGCCGGATGATGTGCTCATGAACAAACGTCGCGGGTACGCGACCCTCGCCGCACTCACCTCAGTGGTCGCCCTCGTCTCCGGCGCGATATACATCGGCGTGGGGGCCGCCCAGGGCCGGGCCGCCGTCCGTACGGCCGTTCCCGCGCCCGCGGTCTGGGTCGGTACCTGGTCCGCCGCGCCCGCCAAGGCCGCCCCCGCCGTCGGAGGTCACGCCGGCCGGTCCGTACGCAATGTGGTGCACACCAGCATCGGTGGGACCGCCGCCAGGATCACCCTCTCCAACCTCCTCGGCGAACAGCCGCTCAAGATCGCCCAGGTCTCGCTGGCCGTACGCGCGGGCCACGGTCCCGCGGCCGTGCCCGGGACTCTGCGGCGGGTGACGTTCCGGGGCGCGGGTGCCGTCACCGTCGCGGCCGGCGGGCACCGCGTGAGCGACCCGGTCGTGCTCGGGATCCCGTACGACGGCGATCTCCTCGTCACCGTGGCCACCGTCTCCCACGGCGGGCAGGTCACCGTCCACCCGCAGGCGCGCCAGAACTCCTACGTCGCGGACGGCGACCGTACGCAGGACGCCGGCGCAGACGCGTACACCCGACGGACCGGCGCCTGGCAGCACCTCACCGCCGTCGACGTCCTGACCCGGGACGCGCGCGGCGCGGTCGTCGCCATCGGCGACTCGATCACCGACGGGGTCACCTCCACCTCCGATGCCAACCGCCGCTGGCCGGACGTGGTCTCCGACCGGCTCAACCGCCACGGCAGGGACCACTACGGCGTGCTCAACCAGGGCATCAGCGGGAACCGCCTGCTGACCGACGGCCGCGGCCCCAGCACTCTCGCCCGCTTCGACCGCGATGTGCTCGCGCAGGCCGGCGTCAGGACGGTGATCGTCGCGATCGGCATCAACGACTTGCTGCGGGGTACGGACACAGGCGCCGACGGGATCACGGCCGGCTACGCCGAGCTCGCCCGGCAGGCCCACGCGCGGGGCCTCCGCGTGATCGGCGCGACCCTGATGCCCTGCGCCGGGCACCGCCGCTGCACTCCGGCCCTCAATGCCGTACGCGAGAAGGTCAACGCGGCCATCCGCACCGGCCGGATCTTCGACTCGGTCGTCGACTTCGACCGGGCGCTGCGCGATCCGTACGCACCCGACCGGCTGCGCCCGGCGTACGACTCAGGCGACCATCTCCACCCCAGCGACGCCGGCTACGCGCGGATGGCCAGGACGGTGGACCCGGCGCGGCTCTGACGCCGGGGCGTGGCTGTGACGCCCCGGCGCGGTTCTGACGCCGCCAAGGGCCTCAGCCGAGCTCCTTGCGCTCGTCCTTCTCCAGCCTCGCCTGCTTCTCCTCGGCCCGCTCCGCCTTCAGCCGCTGCTTCTCCGCCCGGGTGCGTTTGCGTTCCACGCCCACGCCGCCCATGATCGCGAGGCCCGTGATCCTCACCCGCGGCGCCGCCGGGTCCGGATGGGACTCGGTCTGGCCGTGCTCGCCGAAGCCGCCCATCAGGCCGATGCCGTTGACCTCGACATTCAGGTCCGGCGGTACGACGATTTGAATACCGCCCATGATCGTGAAGCAGCGGATCACGGTCTCGCGTTCCTGGAAACGAGCCTCGCGCAGGTCGAGTTCACCGCCGCCCATCACCGTGAGGGAGGTGAACTTCCGGCCCACCGTCCAGGTGCCCTTCCGTACGAACCTGCCCCAGAACGCGAACCCGCCGTTCGACGTCGCCGGTCCACCGACGCGCTGCGCCCAGCCGCCGGACCCCGTGGCCACCGGCGACGGCTCCGTGCCCACCGCCGGCAGGCCGCCCACCGGAAGGTCGCTGACCAGTGGAACCAACTCGCCGTGCGTGCGCGCCCTGTAGGCCGCGTCCAGGCGCTGCCCGAACTCCTCCATGTCGAGCCGCCCCTCCGCCACCGCCTCACGCAGCCGCTCGGCCACCCTTTCGCGCTCGGAGTCGGAGGCACGCATCTCAGGGAGTTCACTCGTCATGGCGGCAGCCTAGTCAAGGCCGTCCCCGCCTCACAGTGCCGATCACGCAGTCACAAGCCGGATCTCCCCGCGTACATTTTCGCGATCACGGCCTCGATGTCCGGCTCCCGTACCGACAGATCCACCAGCGGATACCGCGCCGCCAGCGCCGCCACCAGTGGCGCCGCCGACTGCGAGGCGGGGAAGGCCAGCCACTGCCGCGGGCCCACCACCTTCACCGCGCGGGCGGAGTCCAGCGCGACCGGTGGCAGTTCGCGCTCGAAGTCCACCACCAGTGTCCGTTCGCTCTCGCCCACCTCGTGCAGCCCGGCGAGCGCCCCGTCGTACATCAGCCGTCCGTGATCGATGACCATCACGCGCTTGCACAGCTGCTCGATATCGGTCAGATCGTGCGTGGTCAGCAGCACCGTCGTCGCCCGCTCGGCATTCAGCTCCCGCAGGAAGTCCCGCACCTTCGCCTTGGAGATGACATCGAGCCCGATCGTCGGCTCGTCCAGATACAGCACCTCGGGATCGTGCAGCAGCGCCGCCGCGATGTCCCCGCGCATCCGCTGTCCGAGTGAGAGCTGCCGCACTGGCACGTCCAGCAGTTCGGCCAGATCGAGGAGTTCGACACAGCGGTCCAGGTTCTCCCGGAACCGCTTGTCGGGGATCCGGTACATCCGGTGCACCAGCCGGTACGAGTCCTTCAGCGGCAGGTCCCACCACAGCGTCGTGCGCTGCCCGAACACCACGCCGATCCGCTGCGCCAGCCTCGTACGCTCCCGGGACGGATCGATCCCCGCGACCCGGAGCCGCCCGCCGCTCGGCGTCAGAATCCCCGTCAGCATTTTGATGGTGGTGGACTTCCCGGCGCCGTTCGGGCCGATGTAGCCGACCATCTCGCCGCGCGGCACCCGGAAGCTGATCCCGTCGACCGCCCGCACTTGATGCTTCTCACGGCGCAGCCTGCCCGTCCTGCGCCGTACGTCGAAGACCTTCTCGACGCCCTCCAGCTCGATGAAGTCCATGAAGTCCCCCCTCAGCTCCCCGTGCTCCGGTACGAACGAAGGCCCACCCGCCACGCGAGCCCCGCCAGCCCGCAGCACACCACCGCGACCGCCGGCGACAGGAAGGCCGGCCACTGCGGCAGATCCAGCGGATAGGGCCGGCCCAGCACATACAGCGCGGGCAGCCAGTTCACGAAGGCCAGCGGCACCACATACGTCACGCCGCGCACCAGGTCCTTCGCGAAGATTGTCGGCGGGTACTGGAGCAGCGTGTTCCCGCCGTACGTGAAGGAGTTCTGCACCTCCGAGGCGTCCTGCGCGACGAACTGGAACGCGGCCCCGACCACGAACACCGCCGAGAAGATCGCCGCCCCGCTGAGCACCATCAGCGGCAGCATCAGCACCCGCAGCGGCGTCCAGTCGATGTCCAGGACGAGCAGGCCGTACCCCAGCACCAGCAGCCCCTGAGTGATCCGTCCCAGCCGGCGCAGCGCGAACCGGTCCGCGGCCACCTGCGCGAGCACGGGGACGGGCCGCACCAGCAGTGTGTCCAGCGTCCCGTCCCGTACCCGCCGCCCCAGCCGGTCCATGGAGCCCATGACGAGATCGGCGAGGCCGAAGGAGGTGCCCGCCGCGCCGTACAGAAACGCGATCTCGGGCAGCGAGTAGCCGCCCAACGCGTCGACGTGCGAGAACATCAGCAGGATCGCCACGAAGTCGAAGGCGGTCGCCGCGAAGTTCCCGAACGCCGTCATCACGAACGACGCGCGGTACGTCATCGTGGAGCGCATCCACATCGCCGCGATCAGGCCGTACGCCCGCAGCCCGTTCGACAGGGCCGACACTCCCTCAGCCACCCTGGACCACCACCCTGCGTGTCGCGACCGTCTGCAGCGCCCGCCCCGCGGCCAGCAGCGCCAGCGCCCAGCCGCCCTGGAAGGCGTACGCCCCGATCAGCCCCCACCCGGTGTGCTTGCCGAGGAAGACATCAGCCGGGATCTGCAGCAGCGACGACCAGGGCAGCGCCCGCGCCACCTCGCCCAGCGCGCCCGGAAAGAGGTTCAGCGGCAGCAGCATCCCGGAGAAGAACATCCCCGCCAGCCCGCAGATCTGCATCACTCCGGCCCCGTCCAGCAGCCAGAACGCGGAGAGCGCCACCAGGAACCTGACCGCGAAACTCACCACCACGCCCAGCGCCACCGACACCATGAAGGCGATCCAGGTCAACGGTGACCGCGGGAGCGCCAGATCGAAGACGAGCGCACCGAGGACGAGCGGCACGATCCCGCGGCCCAGAAGGTGGAAGGCCGCCCGTCCCAAATCGCCGGAGAGCCACCAGAGTTGGAGGTCGGCGGGCCGGTACAGGTCGATCGCGACATCGCCGGTCCGGATCCGCTCGATCAACTCGTCCTCGAAACCGCCGCCCATCATGGCGCAGGTCATCAGCAGTGCCTGTCCCAGCCACACATAGGTGAGGGCCTGGGAGAGGTCGTAGCCGCCGAGCTGCGGACGCTCGTCCCACAGGGCGATATAGGTGTACGCCATGATGAAGCCGAAGACGGTGTTGGTGAACACCCCCGCGGCCGTCGCCACCCGGTACGTCGCGTAGCGCCGGAACCCACCCGCCGCGACGACTGCGTAAAGCCGCACGTCGACCCCCTCCGCCGCCCGGCACCAAAGCGCACGACCCTAGCCCACGGCGGACGGCCGCCGCGACCTCTTTTACGGCCGCCGGGTCCAGGGCTTGCGCCATGGAAACGGGCAATATGAGCGGCATGATCGAGGAGCAGCGGCAGGGCTGGACACCCAAGGACGGGACCGTCGTCGGACTGGGGCTCGCGTCCGCGCCCGGGAAGAAGGGCAGGAAGGCCGGCAAGGCCCGGACCGGGCGCGCCGGCCTGCGCCGCGTCGTCCCGGCCTGGCGGTCGGTGCTCGGTACATTCCTGATCGTCACTTTGCTGCTGGTCGGCGGCTTCCTGGCCGGCTACATGCTCGTCGACATCCCGCCCGCCAACGCCGCGGCCACCGCCCAGTCCAATGTCTACCTCTACAAGGACGGCACCCAGATCGTCCGCGACGGCGAGGTGAACCGCGAGAAAGTGAAGCTCGCACAGGTTCCGCTGACGGTGCAGCACGCCGTACTCGCCGCCGAGGACCGGGAGTTCTACGCCGAGCGGGCCGTGGACCCCCAGGCGATGGTCCGCGCCGGCTGGAACACGCTGACCGGCAAGGGAAAGCAGTCCGGCTCCACCATCACCCAGCAGTACGTCAAGAACTACTACCTGGGCCAGGAGCAGACCGTCTCCCGGAAGGCCAAGGAGTTCTTCATCGCGATCAAGCTCGGCCGCGAGCAGAGCAAGAGGGACATCCTCGAGGGCTATCTCAACACCAGCTACTTCGGACGCAACGCGTACGGCATCCAGGCCGCGGCCCAGGCGTACTACGGCAAGGGCATCGAGGACATCGACACCGCGAAGGGCGCCTACCTCGCCTCGCTCCTCAATGCCCCGAGCGCGTACGACGTCGCCACCCACCCCGAGAACACGGCCGACGCCCTGGGCCGCTGGAACTACGTGCTCGACGGCATGGTCAAGGAGAAGTGGCTCAGCCCCGCCAACCGGGCGGCCATGAAATTTCCCGTGCCGCAGAAGGTGAAGCCCCCGACGGGCCTCTCGGGCCAGCGCGGCTATATCGTCCAGGCCGTCGAGGACTACCTCACCAATAACAAGATCATCGATGAGAACACGCTGGCCACCGGCGGCTACCGGATCACCACCACGCTCGAGCCCGAGAAGCAGAGGGCCTTCGCCGACGCCATCGACGACCAGGTGATGTCCAAGCTCGACAAACGCCGCGAGGCCGACCGCAACGTCCGCGTCGGCGGCGCTTCCATCGACCCTGCCACCGGCAAGGTCGTCGCCATGTACGGCGGCGTCGACTACACCAAGCAGTACGTCAACAACGCCACCCGCCGCGACTACCAAGTCGGCTCCACCTTCAAGCCCTTCGTCTTCACCGCCGCCGTCCAGCACGAGGCCACCACCCAGGACGACCGGACCATCACCCCCAACACCGTCTACAGCGGAACCAACAGGCGCCTGGTGCGGGGCTGGAGCGGCAAGCCGTACAGCCCGGGCAACGAGGACGAGATCTCGTACGGCCCCATCACCGTGCGCACCGCCACCGACAAGTCCGTCAACGCGGTCTACGCACAGATGGCCATGGACGTCGGCCCGGCCAGGGTCAGGCGGACCGCGGTCCGCCTCGGGATCCCCGAGAACACTCCGGACCTGACCGACTCCCCCTCCATCGCGCTGGGCCCGGCCACCGCCAGCGTCCTCGATATGGCGGAGGCGTACGCGACCCTCGCCAACCACGGCAAGCACGGCACGTACACGCTGGTCGAGAAGGTCAGCAAGGACGGCGGGAACGTAGCGGTCCCCAAGGCCGCGGCCAAGCGGGTCGTCAGCCGGGAGGCCGCCGACACGACGACATTGATCCTGCAGAGCGTGGTCGAAGGCGGCACCGGCATCTTCGCCCAGTCCGCGGACCGCCCGGCCGCGGGCAAGTCCGGCACGGCGGAAGACGACCAGGCCGCCTGGTTCGCGGGCTACACCCCGAACCTGGCGACGGTGGTCGCGGTGATGGGCCAGGACCCGGTCACGGGCGCGCACAAGCCGCTGTACGGGGCAATGGGGCTGCCGCGGATCAACGGCGGCGATGCGCCGGCGAAGATCTGGGGCCAGTTCACGCGCGAGGCGCTCCAGGGCACCGAGGCCGAGGAGTTCGACCTGGAGGTGCAGGAGGGTGCGGAAGAGGAGGAGCCCTCGGAGGAGCCTTCGGAGGAGCCCTCGGAAACAGAGGAGACGGCGGACTCCTCGGAGGAATCGTCCGAGACGCCGGAGGAACGGGACAGGCAGGAGCCGGCCGAGGACCGGGACGAGAGCGAGGACGAAGACCGGACGAAGAGCCCGAGCGACGACGACACGGACACCGGCGAGACCGACGACGACACGGAGACCGCCACGACCCGGAGGACGAGCGACGACGACACGGACAGCGGCCGCAGGGCCGAGGACGGATCGCGCAGCAGGTTCTCCCGCACCCCCCGTCGTCAGTGACCCGAGGTCGCCTTCAGACCCACCACGGCGACCAGCAGCAGACAGACGAAGAAGATCCGGGCGGCGGTCAGCGGCTCGTTCAGCACCAGCATGCCGACCACCGCCGCACCGGCCGCACCGATACCGACCCAGACTCCGTAGGCCGTACCGATCGGCAGAGTCCTGGCGGCGTGCGACAGCAGCACCATGCTCACGACGATCCCGAGCCCGGTGAGCACACTCGGCCACAGCCTGGTGAACCCGTCGGTGTACTTCATCCCGACCGACCAGCCGACCTCGAGCAGACCGGCGACAACAAGCAGAACCCAGGCCATGACGACACCTCTGACACGTGGACTTCAGTGGGTGCGTCGTCTTTGCCTGACCCGGTACGGCGCGTCTCGTCGGGGAAACACCCAAACATAGCAAAGGTGATGTAAGGGCCCCATGAGAAAGGGCCGGCGATGTCTGCCACCAACCCTCGGCCACGCCTCTGACCAGGCCTTTTGTACTTCCTACAACCTTTTGCAGTTCCTACAGGTACAGCCCGGTGGAATCCTCGGACCCCTGGAAACGGTCCGCGGCGACCGCGTGCAGATCGCGCTCCCGCATCAGTACGTACGCCACCCCGCGCACCTCGACCTCGGCGCGGTCCTCGGGGTCGTACAGCACCCGGTCGCCCGGCTCCACGGTCCGTACGTTCTGCCCCACCGCGACCACCCCGGCCCAGGCGAGGCGTCGGCCGACCGCGGCGGTCGCCGGAATGACGATGCCGCCGCTGGAACGCCGCTCACCCTCCGGGATGTCGGTCCTCACCAGCACGCGGTCGTGCAGCATGCGGATGGGCAGCTTGTCATGGGTGGTGTTGTCGCTCACGCGTCGAACCTACCTGCCTGGGACCGTTCCGTACGTCGCTGGGTCACGCCCGGCGCCTTCTCACCGAGAAGGCGAGCACCCCCACAACCGCCACGGCCACCAGAGCCACCGGCACCAGCCGCTCCAGCCTCGGCCCGCCGTCCGCCGAGACGAACTGCGCCCTGACGTCGGACACGGCGCGGTTCACGACGACGACCGCACGCCCGGCGGTGTGATCCACGGTCGAGGCGATCCTCGCCTTCGCGTCGCCGATGACCGTCTTCGGGTGCATGCGCACCCCGATCTCGTCGAGGGTCTCGGCAAGCTGGTCGCGCCTGCGGACGATATCCGCCTCGATCTGCGCAGGGGTCCTGGCATCCGACACCGCGCTGCCTCCGTGGTCGTGTCCGGTAATCCTTCCTCGACAGTCTGTCAGCTCCACCGCCGCCACACCCCACGGCACCCCTATTACGCTCGACGGCGTATCCCTTCACGTCCCCTCAAGGAGAACCATGAGCGAGCGACTCCAGCCCGGCGACACCGCCCCCGCCTTCAGCCTGCCCGACGCGGACGGCAACGAGGTCTCGCTCGCGGAGCACAAGGGCAGGAAGGTGATCGTGTACTTCTACCCGGCGGCGATGACCCCCGGCTGCACCAAGCAGGCCTGCGACTTCACGGACAACCTGGAGCTGCTGACGGGCGCCGGCTACGACGTGATCGGCGTGTCCCCGGACAAGCCGGAGAAGCTGGCGAAGTTCCGCGAGAAGGAGAACCTGAAGGTCACGCTGGTCGGTGACCCGTCCAAGGAGACGCTGGAGGCGTACGGCGCCTTCGGCGAGAAGAAGCTGTACGGCAAGACGGTGACCGGAGTGATCCGGTCGACGATCGTCGTCGACGAGGAGGGCAAGGTCGAGCACGCGCTCTACAACGTGAAGGCGACCGGCCATGTCGCCAAGATCATCAAGGACCTCGGCATCTAGGCCCCGCTGCTCCCGGAACGGCCCGCACCGCGCGATAAGCGGTGCGGGCCGTTCCGTATTTCGGACGTACGCTCCTCATGCGGGAGCCTCGCTCGTACTCCCGGGAATCCTCGCGAGGCCGCAGCCCACTCGCACGACATTCGGGGCATGTTGGAGTACATCGGTGCGCCGCCGTACGACGGCACCTACCGCCATCTCCGCCAGAAGTTGGACCGGTTCGACTTCACCGGCCGGCGCGGCAACACACCCCAACCGCTCGTCCCACGGGGCGAACTCCTCGGGGCCGTCGCGGAGTCGTACAGCCTGGCCGGCGTGATGCGAGCCCTCTGCCACAGTCAAACAGCGACATTCTCCCGTCGTTTCCTCTCACGCCGCAGAGGGCAGTAGTCTTTTCCATGCCTTGCGCCCGTACGCCATCGGTGAGCGGCGATCTTTAGGTGGTCGTGTATGTCGGTTCGAATCCGACCGGGCGCACCACACAAACGTGGCCCGGCTTCCTCCGGACCGGAGGAAGCCGGGCCACGTTCTGTCAGCCCAGGAGTTGGCGTACCACGGGTACCAGCGCGCGGAACGCCTTGCCGCGGTGGCTGATCGCGTTCTTCTCCGCCGGGGTCAGCTCCGCGCAGGTACGCGTCTCTCCCTCCGGCTGGAGGACCGGGTCGTAGCCGAAGCCGCCCGTGCCCGTCGGGGTGTGGCGCAGAGTGCCCATCAGGCGTCCCTCGACCACACGTTCCGTGCCGTCCGGGAGTGCCAGGGCCGCCGCGCAGGCGAAGTGCGCGCCGCGGTGGGCTTCGTCGATGTCGGAGAGCTGAGCCAGGAGCAGGTTGAGGTTGGCGGCGTCGTCGCCGTGGGTGCCGGCCCACCTCGCGGAGAAGATGCCGGGCGCGCCGCCGAGGACGTCGACGCAGAGGCCGGAGTCGTCGGCAACCGCCGGCAGGCCGGTGGCCCGGGCCAGGGCGTGGGCCTTGAGGAGTGCGTTCTCGGCGAAGGTGACGCCGGTTTCCTTGACGTCGGGAATGTCGGGATAGGCATCCGCGCCGACGAGGTCGTGGGTGAGGCCCGCGTCGGCGAGGATGGCCTTGAGTTCGGTGATTTTCCCGGCGTTGCGGGTGGCGAGGATCAGACGGGTCATGCCCTCGATTATCCGGGTGTGCAGACCTTGCCGATTTCGCCCGCCGCGTCGGTGACCGGTGTGATGTCGGGGGTGCTGTCGCCGGTCTCGATCGACTTGCGGACGTTGTCGACGCCGGTGTTGAGCTTGTCGACGGCCTTGCTGAGGTCGGCGTTGTCGGTCTTGTCGCCGAGACTCTTCAGTTCCTTGTCGATGTCGTCGAGGGCCTGCCGGGCCGTGGCCGGGTCGTCGGTGGCGCTGGAGACGGCCTGCTGGAGCTTGTCGACGCTGGTGGCTATCGCATCGGCGGTCTCGACGCAGTCGAGGGCCTTGTCGATGGCGCCGCAGCCGACGGTGATCGGTACGACCAGTACGGCGGTTGCGAACGTGAGTGCTGCTATGCGGCGACGCGCAGACATGGAACGGTCCTCCCCGGATACGGACGGGCGCACGGTTCGGCCCGTGCGCCCGTGAGTGTAACGACGCTCTGCGGATTGTTCTTGGTTCCCTCTTTACCTTTCCAGCGTGCCCTCGAGGGCGACGGACTGGAGCGTGGCAAGGTCGGCGCAGCCGCCGGTGGCCAGGTCGAGGAGCGCGTTGAGCTCCTTGCGGTCGAACGGCTCGGCCTCGGCGGTGCCCTGGACCTCGACGAAGCGGCCGTCGCCGGTGCAGACGACATTCATGTCGGTCTCGGCGCGCACGTCCTCCTCGTAACAGAGGTCGAGGAGCGGGACGCCGTCGACGATACCGACGCTGACGGCGGCGACGGTGCCGGTGAGCGGCTTGCGGCCGGCCTTGACGAGCTTCTTGCCCTGGGCCCAGGTGACGGCGTCGGCGAGTGCGACGTACGCACCGGTGATCGCGGCGGTGCGGGTGCCGCCGTCGGCCTGCAGTACGTCGCAGTCGAGGACGACGGTGTTCTCGCCGAGGGCCTTGAAGTCGATGACGGCGCGCAGCGAGCGGCCGATGAGCCGGCTGATCTCGTGGGTGCGACCGCCGATCTTGCCGCGTACGGATTCGCGGTCGCCCCGGGTGTTGGTGGAGCGCGGCAGCATCGAGTACTCGGCGGTGACCCAGCCTTCACCGCTTCCCTTGCGCCAGCGCGGGACGCCTTCGGTGACCGAGGCGGTGCAGAAGACCTTGGTGTCGCCGAAGGCGATGAGGACGGAGCCCTCGGCGTGCTTGCTCCATCCGCGTTCGATGGTGACCGGGCGGAGCTGTTCGGCGGTGCGGCCGTCGATTCGAGACATGCGTGGAGCCTATCGGCAGATGCGTGAAGGGCCCGTTCCGGTGTGGAACGGGCCCCTCACGACCGAGTTCAGCGGCTCGGCGGCACAGTGGGCCGAGGGCTCAGCGACTCACATCATGTCTTCGATGTCGGCGGCGATGGGGTCGGCGTCCGTGCCGATGACGACCTGGATGGCGGTGCCCATCTTCACGACGCCGTGGGCGCCGGCGGCCTTGAGAGCAGCCTCGTCGACCTTGCTCGGGTCCACAACTTCGGTACGGAGGCGGGTGATACAGCCTTCGATCTCTTCGATGTTGTCGATTCCGCCGAGCCCGGCGACGATCTTCTCAGCCTTGCTGGCCATGTCTTTCTCCCTGCGTCTCAAGAGCGCTGAGCGCTGCCTCGGCCCACCGTCGGTCCGCTTCGTCACGGTAACTCACGGTTGGCCCATCTTCGCGGGCGAGTAACCGCCTCGTACCGAATGATGACGATCACCAGTGCCCTGTCTCGCGACCGGGCACCGGGGCCGTATCGCAACTGGTCTACACCAGTCTGCATCGGCTGCCAAGCCAGGCCCGTTTCCGGGAGGACGCCGATGAGCGCCGACAGCGCCGCCGCGCCGCGGCAGAAGTGGTGGAACGGGCTGTTCCAGGGGCTGCAGAAGGTCGGACGCAGCCTCCAGCTCCCGGTCGCGGTTCTCCCGGCGGCCGGTCTGCTCGTCAGCCTCGGCAACCTGTTCTCGGCTTATCTGACCGGCCCCTTCTGGGACAAGACGGCCAAGGTCCTCACGCTGGGCGGTACAGCGATCCTGGACGGCGCGTTCGGTCTGCCTCTGCTGTTCTGCATCGGTGTCGCGATCGGCTTCGCGAAGAAGGCCGACGGTTCGACCGCCCTCGCGGCGGTCGCCGGCTTCCTGGTCTACAGCAACGTCCTGAAGGCGTTCCCCGTCAACGGCACGGTCACCGAGCTGCTCCCGGACGGGAAGCCGCAGAATCCCGGCGTCCTCGGCGGCATCGTGATCGGCCTGCTGACCGCGATGATCTGGCAGCGTTACCACCGCACGAAACTCGTCGACTGGCTCGGCTTCTTCAACGGCCGGCGGCTGGTGCCGATCATCATGGCGTTCCTCTGCACGATCCTCGGCGTGCTGTTCGGGCTGCTGTGGGAGCCGGTGGGCGACGCGCTGACCGTGTTCTCCAAGCAGCTGATCGGCATGGGCGCGTGGGGCGCGGGCATCTTCGGCGTCGCCAACCGGCTGCTGATCCCGATCGGGATGCACCAGTTCCTGAACACGTTCTTCTGGTTCCAGGCGGGCGAGTTCACGACACCGGACGGCAAGGTCGTCCAGGGCGACCTGACGCGCTTCTTCGCCGAGGACCCTTCGGCGGGCCAGTTCATGTCGGGCTTCTTCCCGATCATGATGTTCGGCCTCCCGGCCGCAGCCCTCGCCATCGCGCACTGCGCCCGTCCCGAGCACCGCAAGAGGGTCATGGGTCTCATGATTTCCGTCGCCCTCACCTCGTTCGTCACGGGTGTGACCGAGCCGCTCGAGTTCTCGTTCCTGTTCGCGGCCCCCCTGCTGTACGGCGTGCACGCGCTGCTGACGGGTGCGTCGATGGCGATCACCTGGGCATTGGGCGTGCACGCGGGCTTCAGCTTCTCGGCCGGCCTGATCGACTACGTCGTCAACTGGCACCTCGACACCAAGCCATGGCTGATCATTCCGATCGGCCTGTGCTTCGCGGTCGTCTACTACGTGATCTTCCGCTTCGCGATCACGAAGTTCGACATCCGCACCCCGGGCCGCGAACCGGAAGAGATCGAGCAGCAGCTGGACCAGGAGAGCATCAAGTAGCCCCCTGGCCGACGGGCCCTACGGCCCACGCCCGTATCCGCCCATAAGGCACCGGGACACCCTGACCTGCGGTCAGATATCAGGCATTTCGCCCTGTGGTTGAACCCGTAAAAAGAGAAGGTTCCTTATCTCACCCTCACCGTGCTAAAACTGGTCTACACCACTCAGTGGTGTAGACCACGCGGCCGTCGCCGCGTTCCCCTTGAGACGCCGCCCTCCCCCGTGTCTGTCCCCATGGCGGCGCCATGCCCACTGGAGGAAGTTGATGTCCACGGCTAGCGCCGCCCCCGCGGCGGACAAGAAGAACAAGGGCGCAGGCGCGATGGCTGTCATGCAGCGCATCGGCCGCAGCCTCATGCTGCCGGTCGCGGTACTGCCCGCAGCCGCGCTGCTGGTCCGTTTCGGCCAGCCCGACATGCTCGGCAGGAGTTCGTTCCCGGCTTTCGTCACCAAGATCGCCGGATACATGGCAGCCGGTGGCGACGCGATCCTCGCCAATATGGCGCTGCTGTTCGCCGTCGGCATCGCGATCGGCTTCGCCAAGAAGTCGGACGGCTCGACCGCGCTCGCGGCCGTCGCCGGATACCTGGTCTTCAAGAACGTGCTGGCCACGTTCACCGACCCGAACCTGGACAAGGTCGCCAAGGTCATCGACGGCAAGATCGTCATGACCGAGGCCCCGGTGGACGCGAAGGTCCTCGGCGGCGTGGTGATGGGCATCATCGTCGCCCTGCTCTACCAGAAGTTCTACCGGACCAAGCTGCCCGACTGGGCCGGCTTCTTCGGCGGCCGCCGTCTCGTCCCGATCCTCTCCGCCTTCGCGGGTCTGGTCGTCGGCATAATCTTCGGCCTGATCTGGCCGGTCCTCGGTACCGGGCTGCACAACTTCGGTGAGTGGCTGGTCGGCTCGGGCGCGGTCGGCGCGGGCATCTTCGGTGTCGCCAACCGTGCGCTGATCCCGATCGGCATGCACCACCTGCTGAACTCGTTCCCGTGGTTCCAGGCCGGTTCCTACGAGGGCAAGAGCGGCGACATCGCCCGCTTCCTCCAGGGCGACCCGAGCGCCGGACAGTTCATGACCGGCTTCTTCCCGATCATGATGTTCGCCCTCCCGGCGGCCTGCCTCGCGATCGTGCACTGCGCCCGTCCCGAGCGCCGCAAGGTCATCGGCGGCATGATGTTCTCCCTCGCGCTCACGTCCTTCGTCACCGGTGTGACCGAGCCGATCGAGTTCACGTTCATGTTCATCGCCCCGGCGCTGTACGCGGTCCACGCGGTGCTGACCGGTGTCTCGATGGCCCTGACCTGGGCGCTGGGCATGAAGGACGGCTTCGGCTTCTCGGCCGGTGCGGTGGACTACTTCCTCAACCTGGGCATCGCGTCCAACCCGTGGGGCCTGGCGCTGGTCGGACTCTGTTTCGCGGCGGTCTACTACGTGGTCTTCCGCTTCGCGATCACCAAGTTCAACCTTCCGACGCCGGGCCGCGAGTCCGACGAGGAGCTCGCCGAGCTGCAGAAGGCCGAGGCGAAGTAGGCCTCGTCGCATTCCGGACCGAAGCCCCTGCCTTCTCGTACGAAAGGCAGGGGCTTCGGCGTGTCTGGATCCTAGATCTCGTAGACCGCACCCGGCGTGGCGATCTCGGTCGGTCCTTCGTACACCGCGCGGGCGTCGCCCAGGTTCTGCCGGGGGTCCGTCCACGGCGGGATGTGGGTCAGCACGAGCCGGCCGACATTCGCGCGCTCCGCCGTGGCGCCGGCCTCGCGTCCGTTGAGGTGGACGTCCCGGACGTCCTCCTTGCCGTGCGTGAAGGACGCCTCGCACAGGAACAGATCCGCGCCGTCGGCGAGTTCGTGCAGCGCCTCGCAGACGCCGGTGTCGCCGGAGTACGTGAGCGTCCTGCCGGCGTGCTCCAGCCGGATGGCGTACGCCTCGACCGGGTGGCGCACCTTCTCCGTACGGACGGAGAACGGGCCTATGTGGAAGCTGCCGGACTTGAGCGTGTGGAAGTCGAAGACCTCGCCCATCGCGGAGGGGGAGGGGATGTCCGCGTACGCGGTGGTCAGACGCTGCTCGGTGCCTTCAGGGCCGTAGACCGGGAGGGCGGCGGCACGGCCGCCGTCGTGGCGGTAGTAGCGAGCGACGAAATATCCGCACATGTCGATGCAGTGATCAGCGTGGAGATGGCTGAGGAAGATGGCGTCGAGATCGTAGAGACCCACATGGCGCTGCAGCTCGCCCAGGGCGCCATTGCCCATGTCGAGGAGCAGCCGGAAGCCGTCGGCCTCTACGAGGTAGCTGGAGCAGGCCGAATCCGCGGACGGAAACGACCCCGAGCAGCCGACGACGGTGAGCTTCATGGAGCTTGAACCTCCGTTGACGGGGAGGGCTGGGGGAAGGTCGTGCGGTTTGTTGAGCGTAAGGCGCAAAAGGGCCGGTCGCTCCTCGGTGGCGGGCTGTTGTGGGGGAACTCACCTGCGCTGTCACCGGTTCGGGGGCGCCGCTCATGTGGTCGAGGTGGGCCGGGGGCGTGGGGGGTTGCCGCCCGGTGCGTGGTTTCCACCACCGCATCCCGGGGCGCCGCTCACGTGGTGAGCGTGGGCCGGGGGCGCGGGGGGTTGCCGCCCGGTGGGTGGTTTCCACCACCGCATCCCGGGGGGAACCGGTCATGTGGTCGAGGTGGGCCGGGGGCGTGGGGGGTTGCCGCCCGGTGCGTGGTTTCCACCACCGCATCCCGGGGCGCCGCTCACGTGGTGAGCGTGGGCCGGGGGCGTGGGGGGTTGCCGGGGCGTCGGTCCCCTGGTGGGCGCGGGGGGTGCTGTCCGGCGCGTGGATTTCACCGGTGTATCCGGAGGCGCGCACGCGGCGGCCCGCCGGTAACGTCTGGGGTATGGACACATCGTGGTGGCTCGCGGTGCTCGCCGTGGTGGTGATCGCGCTGGTCGCCACGGTGAGGGACGGGCGAGGCCGAGGCGCGGGGCGCCGCCCGGGTGGACGCGCCCGCCCGCCGGGCCGGCCGACGGGCCCCCGGCGCGGGCCGAAGCGGCGGCCGCAGCCGGGCGAGATCTGGTGGGCCGATGTGCCGTACGAGGACGGCCCCGGGTCGAAGGACAGGCCCTGTCTGGTGCTGTCGGTGCGAGGCCGGACCGTGCAGGTCGCGAAGATCACCAGCAAGTACCACGATGAGCGGGCGGGCGTGATCTCACTGCCACCCGGCACCGTGGGCGACGCGCGCGGGCGGACGAGCTTTCTGGAGACGGATGAGCTGCGTGAGCTGGGGGTGTGGGACTTCAGGCGACGGGTCGGGGTGGTGGACCCGAACGTATGGGACCAGGTCCGGCACTTGGCCGCGTGAGCCGAGGGGGCAGGCGTTGCCCGTGACCCGGGCCGCGTGAGCCGTCCGCAGGCGTTGACCCGGGCCGTGGGCGCCGCCCGAGCCCTGGCGAAAGCCCGCCGACCGGCGCGCACGCCGCGCGCCGCGCACAGACCTGGCTGACCGTTGCCCGGGCCGACGCCCCGCCTGGCGCCAGGCGCGAAGGTGAGCGCGCCGACTCACGCCCCCGTACCCGCGGATGCGGCGGCGGGCGGGTGGGGGAAACCCCGCACCCGCGACGCCGCTACGCCCAGAGCTGCCCCTGCAGCGCCTCGATCGCCGCCTCCGTCGTCTCCGCCGTGTAGACCCCCGTCGACAGGTACTTCCAGCCGCCGTCCGCGACGACGAACACAATGTCCGCCTGCTCGCCCGCATTGACCGCCTTCTTGCCGACGCCGATCGCCGCGTGCAGCGCCGCTCCCGTCGAGACGCCCGCGAAAATGCCCTCCTGCTGGAGGAGTTCACGGGTGCGGGTGACCGCGTCCGCCGAACCGACCGAGAAGCGGGTGGTCAGGACCGAGGCGTCGTACAGCTCGGGGACGAAGCCCTCGTCCAGGTTGCGCAGGCCGTAGACGAGGTCGTCGTAGCGCGGCTCCGCGGCCACGATGCGGATGCCCGGAACGTGTTCGCGCAGGTAGCGGCCCACGCCCATCAGCGTGCCCGTCGTGCCCAGGCCCGCCACGAAGTGGGTGATCGACGGGAGGTCCGCGAGGATCTCCGGGCCCGTAGTGGCGTAGTGCGCGCCCGCGTTGTCCGGATTGCCGTACTGGTAGAGCATCACCCAGTCCGGGTGCTCGGCCGCCAGCTCCTTGGCCACGCGTACGGCCGTGTTGGAGCCGCCCGCCGCCGGCGAGGGGATGATCTCCGCGCCCCACATCGCGAGCAGCTGACGGCGCTCCTCGCTCGTGTTCTCCGGCATCACGCACACGATGCGGTAGCCCTTGAGCTTCGCCGCCATGGCAAGCGAGATGCCGGTGTTGCCACTGGTGGGCTCCAGGATCGTGCAGCCCGGCGTCAGGCGGCCGTCCTTCTCCGCCTGTTCGATCATGTGGAGCGCAGGGCGGTCCTTGATCGAGCCGGTCGGGTTGCGGTCCTCGAGCTTGGCCCAGATGCGGACGTCCCCCGACGGGGACAGGCGCGGGAGGCGGACCAGCGGTGTGTTGCCGACCGCCGCCAGCGGAGAGTCGTAACGCATCAGCGCATGCCACCCGCGACGGCCGGGAGGATCGTGACGCTGTCGCCGTCGGTGAGCTTGGTGGAGATGCCGTCCAGGAAGCGGACATCCTCGTCGTTGAGGTACACGTTCACGAAGCGGCGCAGCTGGTCGCCGTCGACGATGCGCTCCTGGATGCCGTTGTGGCGGGACTCGAGGTCGGCGAAGAGTTCGGCGAGAGTGTCACCGCTGCCCTCGACGGCCTTGGCGCCGCCGGTGTAGGTGCGGAGGATGGTCGGGATGCGGACCTCGATGGCCATGGCGTGGGCTCCTGTCGGGAGGGTGGCGGGGGTGCGGGTGTGGCACAAGGGGCGCGCGGCTCCGCCCCCCGCGCGAGGGGTGGTGCTGTGGGTGCGCTCGGCCCGTAGAGCCGTGGGTCTGAACGTCAGAACGCGGCGCGGGCCGTACACATCGCGCTGGCGAGACGGCACAGGTCGACGTGCAGCCGCGCCACGAGCAGCACGGTGCTCGGCGTCCTGTCGCTCACGTCATGGGGAACCATGCGGTCATCGTATCGATTCCCTGTCCGTGCCCCGGAATGTGATCTCGCATCATGGACGGAATGCGCTCAGCATGTGGGCCACGCGTGCAGGCGGAGACGTACGAGGGACGGGGGCGGGGCTCAGTACGCCGCTACGACCTGGACCTCTTCCTCTGTCACCACGCCGTCCACGATGCGGAACGAGCGGAACTGGAAGGGGCCGGCCTCATCGATGTCGGCGGTGGAGACCAGGACATAATGGGCGCCCGGCTCGTTGGCGTAGCTGATGTCCGTACGGGAGGGGTACGCCTCGGTCGCGGTGTGCGAGTGATAGATGATCACCGGCTCCTCGTCGCGGTCGTCGAGCTCCCGGTAGAGCTTCAGCAGGTCCACCGAGTCGAACTCGTAGAACGTGGGCGAGCGGGCCGCGTTCAGCATCGGGATGAAGCGCTCGGGACGGCCGGCGCCCTCGGGGCCCGCGACCATGCCGCAGGCCTCGTCGGGGTGGTCGGCGCGGGCGTGCGCGACGATCTGGTCGTACAGGGCCTCGGTGAGGGTCAGCATGCGGATCAGGATAAGCAGAAGGGCCCACCCGTACCGAAGGGCGGTACGGGTGGGCCCGAATGCTGGACGTCAGTCAGTGGCCACGCGGGCCTCAGCGCTTGATGAAGGCCGTGTTCTCGGGGTTGCGCTGCTTCAGCACCAGATACGAGACACCGAGGATCAGGGCCCACAGCGGCGCGCAGTACAGAGAGATCCGCGCGTCCTTGTCGACGCCCATCATCACGATGACCATGCCGATGAAGAGCAGCGCGAACCAGCTGGTCCACGGGGCGCCGGGCGCCTTGAAGGTGGACTGCGGCAGCTCGCCGCGGTCGGCCTTGGCGCGGTAGCGGATCTGGCAGACCAGGATCATGATCCAGGCCCACATGCCGGAGATCGTGGCGAAGGAGACGACGTAGGTGAACGCGTCGCCGGGCCATTGGTAGTTGATCCAGACTCCGACCAGCATCAGCGCCGCGGAGACGGTGGTGCCGACCAGCGGAGTGCCGCTCTTCGTGAGCTTCGTGAAGAACTTCGGGCCCTGGCCGTTGAGCGCGAGGTCGCGCAGCATCCGGCCGGTGGAGTACATACCTGAATTGCACGAGGACAGCGCCGCGGTCAGCACGACGAAGTTGACGACGGCGGCGCCGACGCCCAGGCCCATCTTCTGGAAGGCGGCGACGAACGGCGAGACGCCCGGCTGGAACTCGTCCCAGGGCACCACCGAAAGGATCATGATCAGCGCGCCGACGTAGAAGACCGCGATACGCCACGGCACGGTGTTGATCGCCTTGGGCAGCGTCGTCTCCGGGTCCTTGGACTCGCCGGCGGTGACGCCGACCAGCTCGACCGCGAGGAAGGCGAACATCACGATCTGCAGGGTCATCAGCGTGCCGCCGATGCCCTTGGGGAAGAAGCCGCCGTCGGCCCAGAGGTGCGTGACGGACGCGGTGTCACCGGCGTCGGAGAAGCCGAGTGTGAGGATGCCGGCGCAGATGAGGATCATGCCGATGATGGCCGTGACCTTGACCATCGAGAACCAGAACTCCAGCTCGCCGAAGAGCTTCACGGAGATCAGGTTCACGGCGTACAGGATGATCGTGAAGACCAGCGCCGAGAGCCATTGCGGGATGTCCCACCAGAACGTCATGTACTGGGCGGCCGCGGTGACCTCGGTGATTCCGGTGACGACCCAGAAGAGCCAGTAGGTCCATCCGGTGACGAACCCCGCGAACGGGCCGACGAACTCACGGGCGTACTCGGAGAAGGAACCCGAGACGGGGCGGTACATGAGCAGCTCGCCCAGCGCCCGCATGATGAAGAAGATGACCAGGCCCGCGATGGCATAGGCCAGGATGAGGCTGGGTCCGGCCTTGGAGATGGCCTTGCCCGCGCCGAGGAAGAGGCCGGTACCGATGGCACCGCCGATCGCGATCATCTGGATCTGCCGGGCACCCAGTCCGCGCTGGTAGCCCTCGTCCGCGCCTGTCGCGGACCCCGCGGCCTCATTGCCGTCTTGCTTGCCGACCTGCACCGAGGTCATGGTGATGCGCCCTTTCTCCATGCTGATCCGCGCCCGCTGCGTCTGCCGCGCGGCTGCGGATCAGGTCCTGATCCCCCCGGATGTGGATGGAGTGCCACCGGCGATCAGCCGGCCCAGCGCCCCCGGGGACATGGGTGGCGTCCCCTGGTGGTCGTGAAGATTTATCACGGTCGCAACACTGACCGGCCGAGTTGGTTGTGACACACGCCACAGGAAGAACCGGACAAAGATCCATCGGCACCGCAAACCATGCCGATGCGGTGACGGGATCGTTATCCGGATTTGAGTGTCCGTTGAGCGAACAACTCAGGGCGTCCGAGTGTCGGAGCCGGGGCGCCGGCGTCAGGCCATCAGGGTGTCGACGAGCGTCTCCTGGAGCGCTCCGAGCCAGAGATACGCCATCACCATCGGCTTGCGCGGATCGGAGTCCGGCAGCCGGTAGAGCTCGCCGCTCTCGTCTTCGTCGCTGACCTCGAGACGGGTGCCGATGGTGAGGCGCAGGTCGTTGAGCGCGCCGAGCCAGTGCAGGCAGTCGTCCGGGGTGAGCTTGAGTACGGCACCGCCCTCGCCGGTGGCGGTCAGCGAGTCCAGGGTGCGGACGACCGCGACCGCGTCGTCGCGCTTGCGGGAGCGCAGATCCGTCTCGGTGAAGCGCCTGAACTCGGCCGAGGCCGCGCGCAGTTCCTCGTCCTCGACATCGGCGTCGGGACCGCCGTACGCCTCGGGGAAGAGGCGGGCGAGCGCCGGGTCGCTGGGCGGTTCGCTCGGCCCCTCGGCAAAGAGCGCGGCCAGCGGGTCCTCGCCGTCGACCGGCTCGTCACCGGGTCCGATGAGCTCAAGGAGCTGTACGGCGAGCGAGCGCAGGATGGAGATCTCGACCTCGTCGAGCGGGACGGCCGCGCCGCCGCCGCGAACGGGCTCGAAGTGCCCGGCCATCAGGTGCGGTCCTGGGAGAGCGTCGCCCACAGCCCGTAGCCGTGCATCGCCTGCACGTCGCGCTCCATCTCCTCGCGGCTGCCGCTGGAGACGACGGCCCGGCCCTTGTGGTGGACGTCGAGCATCAGCTTGTGCGCCTTGTCCTTGGAGTAGCCGAAATAGGCCTGGAAGACATAGGTGACGTAGCTCATCAGATTGACCGGGTCATTGTGGACGAGCGTCACCCAGGGCACGTCGGGCTCGGGGACGGCGAAGGTCTCCTCCGCCGACTCGGGGCGTTCGATCTCTGTGGGAGCAACACTCACTCGGTCCATGCTGCCACCCGCAGGGGTGCATCGCACAAACGGGGCTTACATCTCGTCACTCTGACGAGATGTGCGGTAGCATCCTCGACGAGGCATCTTCCGGGGGCGCTGTATCCGACAGCGGCTCCGCCGCGGGCCGGACCGCGAACCGACCGGTCGGCGGCCCACGACGAAAGAGCGAGGTTGACCGTTGTGAACACTGCGGACCTTGGGCTGCCGGTGGACGTACCGTCGACAGCGCTCTTCACCGATCAGTACGAGCTCACCATGCTCCAGGCGGCGCTGAGGTCCGGCACCGCGGACCGCCGCTCCGTCTTCGAGGTCTTCACCCGCCGGCTGCCCGACGGACGGCGCTACGGAGTGGTGGCGGGCACCGGCCGGGTGCTGGACGCCGTCGAGAACTTCCGCTTCGACGCGGGCGTGCTGGGCTTCCTGAGCGATCGGGGGATTGTCGACGAGTCGACAATCCAGTGGCTCGCCTCGTACCGCTTCGGCGGCGACATCTGGGGCTACCCGGAGGGCGAGGTGTACTTCCCCGGCTCGCCGATCCTGCGGGTCGAGGGCTCCTTCGCCGAGTGCGTCCTGCTGGAGACCGTGATCCTGTCGATCTTCAACCACGACTCGGCGATCGCCGCGGCGGCCTCGCGGATGTCGACGGCGGCGGGCGGTCGCGGGCTGATCGAGATGGGCGCGCGGCGTACGCACGAGCTCTCCGCGGTCGCCTCGGCACGCGCCGCGTACGTCGGCGGCTTCGGCTCCACCTCGGACCTGGCGGCCGGTTTCCGTTACGCCATCCCCACGGTCGGCACCAGCGCGCACGCCTTCACCCTGCTGCACGACAGCGAGCGCGACGCCTTCCGGGCGCAGGTCGATTCGCTCGGACGGGGTACGACGCTGCTGGTCGACACGTACGACGTGGCCGAGGCCGTCCGCAGCGCCGTGGAGATCGCGGGCCCCGAGCTCGGGGCCGTACGCATCGACTCCGGGGACCTGCTGCTGGTCGCGCACCGGGTGCGGCAGCAGCTGGACGAGCTGGGTGCGGCCAACACCAAGATCGTGGTCACCTCGGACCTGGACGAGTACGCCATCGCCTCACTCGCCGCGGCGCCGGTCGACGCGTACGGCGTGGGCACACAGCTGGTCACCGGCAGCGGGCACCCCACCTGCTCGATGGTCTACAAGCTGGTCGCCCGCGCCCGCTCCGCCGACCCCAGGGCGCCGCTGGAGCCGGTGGCGAAGAAGTCCACGGGCGGGAAGACCTCGGTGGGCGGCCGCAAGTGGGCCGCGCGCCGGGCGGACGCGGAGGGCGTCGCCGAGGCCGAGGTGATCGGCACCCAGACGGTCCCGCCCGAGCTCGTGGACCGGCAGTTGCTGGTGGAGCTGGTCAAGGGCGGCGAGATCGTCGCCCGCGAGCCGCTGGACGCGGCGCGCGAGAGGCACGTCGCCGCGCTGGCGGGGCTGCCGATGTCGGCGCTCCAGCTGTCGAAGGGTGAGCCTGTCCTGCCGACGGAGTACGTCTGAACGCAGCCTCGAGCCCTCTCCCGCCCGGCGGTTGAAGTCTCTAGGCTCAGTACATTCGCTCGGCGCCCACCGATCTCTCCCCATCGAAGGACACCCGCCATGCACCGCGCATTGATCGTCGTGGACGTTCAGAACGACTTCTGCGAAGGCGGCAGCCTCGCGGTGGCGGGAGGTGCGGATGTCGCTGCGGCGATCACCGACCTGATCGGCCAGGCCCAGGCGGGCTACCGCTATGTGGTCGCCTCCCGCGACCACCACATCGAGCCGGGCGACCACTTCGGCGAGCACCCCGACTATGTCGACAGCTGGCCGCCGCACTGCGTCGCCGGCACGGAGGGCGTGGGCTTCCACCCGAACTTCGCACCGGTGGTGGCGTCGGGCGCGATCGACGCGGTCTTCGACAAGGGCGCGTACGCGGCGGCGTACAGCGGCTTCGAGGGCACGGACGAGAACGGCTCGACGCTGGCGCAGTGGCTGCGGGCGCGGGAGGTGACGGAGGTCGACGTGGTGGGCATAGCGACGGACCACTGCGTACGGGCGACGGCGCTGGACGCGGTGCGGGAGGGCTTCACGACGAATGTGCTGCTGGACCTGACGGCGGGCGTCTCGGAGGCGACGACGGAGCGGGCGCTGGAGGAGCTGCGTGGAGCGGGCGTGGAACTGACAGGCAAGCCTGTGGTGTAGGTCACCCGGTCATGTGGTGAGCGTGGTCCCGGCCCGGGCCTGAGCCACCAGCACCCGCACCGCGCCGGAGGCGTCACGCTCCCGCGGTAGCAGCAGTTCTATCGGGCGCCAGAGTTCCTCCGGGCGGCTGCGCCACAGCAGACCGTCCGGGTGGTGCAGCACCGCCGTGATTTCGTCCGGTGTCGGCGGCTCCGCGTTGCCCCTCAGATACACCGCCCGCAACCCCAGATTCCGCAGCCGCGTCAGTGCCCTCGCGCGGTTCACGGCATACACCAGGAAGCGGACCGTACCGCCGTCGCCCGACGGACTGGGCAGGCTGAGCGCCACCACCACACTGCCGTTGGGCAACTTGCTGAAACCTCCGCCGGGCATGCTGAACCACTCCCCCGTGAGATGGCATGTCAATAAGGATCTGGTAGACGCACCTAAACACGATCGGCCGCCGCCCGCTAGAGGGCGACGGCCGATCATGGTCTGACCTGCAGTGATACGAATTACTTGGCCGACGGACCCACCTTGACCGTGATCGACTGGCCGTTCAGCGGCTCGCTCACGATCGAGATCTTGGTGTTGGTGTCAGTTACCTTCACACCCGCCGTCGGGTTCTCGGCGAACCAGTACACACCCTTGCGGTCGTCGAAGACCGGGTTGCCGGCCTGCGCCTTGATCCGCAGCGCCACGTCCGCCTTGTGCAGCGTGAAGCCGTCGGTCGGCCACAGGCTGAACGCCGAGTCGAACGTCTGGATCTTGTTCCGCAGCAGCGTGCCGTCCGCCCACTTCAGCGGCTTGGCGTGCGCGTCCACGGGAAGGACGAGACCCTGACCCGGGTGGGCGCTGGTGTTGTTGTCCTTCTGGGAGGTGTCCCAGAGCCAGACCACCAGGCCGTTCTGGTACGGGTAGTGCTCGACCCACGCGTCCTTCGGCGCCTTGAAGCCGAAGTTGTACGGGCCGACCTTGAGGGTCTTGTCGTACGACACGTACTGCCGGTTCTCGGCCAGGTAGTACTGCTCGTACTCCTTGGTGAAGGACTCACCGATGCGTGAGAAGCCCTTCGAGGTCCAGCCCGCGTCGTCACCCTCGGCGTTGTCGGTGAACAGCGGCGTACCGTCCGCCACCACGCTCAGCGCGTCCGCCGCAAAGCCCTTGCCGCCCGCGCCGCCGTCCGTCTGGTAGCGGAAGCGGACGTCGACCTTCTTGCCCGCGTACGCGTCCAGCGAGTACGCCAGCTTCTTGTACGCGCCCGAGACACCGGTCAGCGCCGGCTTGTCGCCCGCGTCACGGGTGATCGGCTTGCCGTCGGCCGTACCGTCCACCGGCGTCCAGTTGGCGCCGCCGTCCGTCGACACCTCGGCGTAGAGGTAGTCGTAGTTGGCCTCGATGTCCCACCAGCCCGAGAGCTCCAGGGACGCCTTGGACTTGCCGGTCAGGTCGACCGGGCGGGACAGGGTGTTCTTGAGGTCGTCACCCATGTCGCTCCACCACTGCTTGGAGCCCTCTGCGGGCTTCACGACAGTCGTGGTGACCGGCTTCTTCGGCAGCTCGACGACGAGGGCCTGCGGCAGCTTGGTGTTGTACTCCGCCACACCCAGCTTGTGGGTGGACTTCGTCGCCGCCTTGGCCTTGGTGTAGTTGAGCCAGCCCAGCTGCAGCTTGTCCCAGGCGTTCATGTCGCCCGGCAGGTCGCCGATGGAGTCCTTGCCGGTGCCGAGCCAGGAGCCGCCCGACATCAGGGTCCAGAAGCCGGTCGAGTTCTCGCCCTTGCCCGAGGTGTCGTAGTGGTCGGGCAGACCGAGGTCGTGGCCGTACTCGTGGGCGAAGACACCGAGGCCGCCGTTCTCGGGCTGCATGGTGTAGTCGCCGACCCAGATGCCGGTGGAGCCGATCTGGGTGCCGCCGGCCCTGTTGTTGGCCGGGCCGGTCCTGCCGGCGTCCTGGCCGTACGCGTACCAGCGGTGCGCCCACAGGGCGTTGGTGCCTTCGGCGCCGCCGCCCGCCGACTCGTCCTCACCGGCGTGGACGATCTGGAAGTGGTCGATGTAGCCGTCGGGCTCGTTGAAGTTGCCGTCGTTGTCGAAGTCGTAGCGGTCCCACAGGTCGTACTTCGACAGATCCGCCTTGATCTGCTCGTCCGTACGGCCCTTGGCCTTCTGGTCCGCGGCCCAGGCGGTGACGCCGTCCTTGACCGTGTCCCAGACGTTGGCGCAGTTGGTGTCGCCGCAGTAGTTCGAGCCGTAGCGGCCCTCGTTGTAGTCGACCTTGACCCAGTCGGCGACCTCGCCGTCGACCGAGTAGCGGCCCGAGGAGGTCTTCTCGTAGAAGGTCTTCAGCGAGTTCTTCGGCTGGCCCTTGGCGTCCTTGCCGGTACCGAAGTACAGGTCCTGGAAGTGCTTCTGGTTGTAATCCGCCTGCCAGGCCGTGGAGTTGTCGTTCTTACGGTCGGGCTTGGCGATCTTGTTGTGCAGCGGGCCGGGCGTGCCGCCGTACTTCTTGACGGGCGGCTCGGGCCCGTCGGGACCGTCCGGGTCGAACATCGTGGTGTCGTCGACCTTGTCGCCGAACTCCACCAGGATCGTGAATATCTTGTCCGTCTTCTCCCGGCCGAGCTCGACGTACTTCTTGTCGCCGAGCTTCACGACCTTGGACGCGCCGCGCTGCTGCACGGTCGCGTCGCCGGATATGACCTGCTCCAGCGCCGCTTGGCGCTGCTGGTCCTGCTGCTTGCTGAACGGGCCGTCGAGATCGTGCTCGACCTGTCCCTTCTGCGGCGCCGGGTCGTGGCGTTCGATGGCCGCCGGACCCGAGGTCCTCGGAGTGTCGGCCTGGGCGCTGGTGAACGCCGAGGCCGACGCGGTGGTCGCGGCCAGGGCCGCAATCACCGCGGACGCTCTGATCGTCCGTCGCTTGATGGTCACTTGATGCTGTCCTCCCCCGCGCTCCGTCGCAACGGACCGAATGTGGGGTCGTCCGCGCGCGGTGTCGCGTCACAAGTGACGACATTCGATCGGAGTTACTGAAGAAAAGACAGTCCTTGACTTGCACAGGCCAACTGCACTATGCAGGAGCACAGTTCCGCTATCCGGACGACGCTCATACCGGACAGCAGGCGCATCGGAAGGCTCCGTCGGGCGCCCTCATGACTCCGTGCGCCCCCCGTGCAGCAGCACCGTGGGTAAGGTCACGCTTACCGCCGGTTCCTCCAGGGCATCCACCGTCGTAGAGTCAGTTGACAGTGCGACCTCGCTGAAAGACCCCCTGACCAATGTCCCGAGGACGGATACCGTCATGCCGCGTCCGACTGCCGCACAACTCGCCTACGGTTCGGCCACCGTCGTCTTCTCGACCCTCGCCTTGCTGCTGTTCACCCGTACCAGCAATGGCATCGCCGTCGCCGCGATAGGCGTCGCCTCGATGGCCCTCGGTCTGATGGTCGCGGCCGCACTCCCCATGAGCAGGACTCTGCGCGGAGCGAGGAAGGCGACGCACACGGTCCATACGCGCGGCGCCGCCTCCGGCAACCCCGCCTCGGCCGCCAGCTCCGACGGTCTCACCACGCGCGTGCCCACCCTTCGCGCCCATGTGGGAGCCGAGGCCAGGGTCGGCCAGCACTCACTGCGCCGCTGACACCACCACCGTCTTGCCTGCCTTGTCGTGCAGACCCTGTTTGTACGGCTTGTCCATCAGGATCGTCATCATGATGACGAACCACCAGACGCAGAAGCAGCAGACCAGTGCGGGCACCCACAGCACCGCGGCGCGCAACAGTGAGGAGCTGGTGTCCGGCACGCTGCCGTCGTTGAGAATCGCGACCCGGATCTTCATCAGGCGCTTGCCGAGGGTCTGACCGTTCCCCTTGGCGATCATGATCGTGTCGTAGCCGACGTACGCGATCAGGGAGAGCAGCGACCAGAGCCACTGTCTGCCGGTGTTCACCTGTTTGGTGATCTCGTCCCAGCTGTCGCCGTCGTTCATCGTGACGTCCCAGGCGCCGAAGGCCAGCGAGATCAGGAACAGCGGCACGGCGACGATGATCACGTCGATGACACGGGCCAGGAACCGCTTGCCGAAGTCCGCGAGCGGTGGCATCCCGGCGAGCGGGTCCGCGCCTCCGTACTGGCCACCGTAGGCATTCGGATCGTACGGAGGGGGCTGTCCGCCGCCGTACGGGGAGCCGCCTCCCGGTGGACCGTCGTACGGGGAGCCGCCGCCGCGCCCGGAGCCGTACGGGTCCGACGGGGGGCCTTGCGGCGGTTCCTGACCACCACCCGACGGCGGCCTGGGTTCCTGCGGCTGCTTCCGGAAGGGATCGTTCTCTGGCGGCTCGCCGGGCGTCGGCTGGTCGTTGCTCATGGGGGCAGTGCACCGCGCCCCGAGGGCCCCCGCAACGGCTCGCGCGCCGTTCGGGGGAACACCTCCCGAGAATTCTCCGGGCGGCGGGTCAGCCGGTCACGAAGGTGTGTGCGGCCTTGTCGTGCCAGCACTGCCGCCACGGCCGGTCGAACAGGCACCAGAGCACATTCAGCAGCCCCACGGCGAGGACGCCGAGCAACCCGTAGACCAGCCAGCGGCGCAGCGCGGCCCCGAACGACGGCGGCTCGTGGGACTCGATGTCCCAGACCGTCAGACCGCAGAGCTTCTTGCCGAGAGTGCGCCCCCATGCGGCGGTCGGCAGCGCCTCGTACAGCGCACCGAGGACCAGCAGGGCGCCGAGGATGATGCCGAGGTGAACGGCGGTGGTGCCGTCGACGAGCCAGACGGTGACCGTCTCGCCCGACTGCTTCGCCGCCTCGATCTTCTCGTCGATATGGGTGCGCGCCCGGGAGACGACCGGTACGGCCACGGCACCGACGAGCGCGCCGAGCAGCAGGGAGTCGATCAGCCGCGCGGCGAACCGTTTGCCCAGCGACGCGGGACGGGCCGCCGCCTGAGCCTGCGCGGCCTGCAGAAACGGGTCGTTGACCGGGGGCTTCCACGGCACGACCGGCTCGCCATCGGCGGCGGTGCCGGCGAGCTGGTGGACCTGCTGGGCCCAGGAGGCGGAGCCGCCGCCGGGGCCGTTGGTCACGGGCGGCGCGACGGGCTCCTGCGCCGGTACCTGTACCTGGGGCCGTTGGCTCTGCTGTTGCGGCCGGCTGGGCCCTTGGGGCTGCGGCTGACGCTGAGCCGGCGCCTGCGGCTGCGCGGGCGCGGTGGGCGTGCCGCCGCCGAGACGCTGTGCGCCGATCCCGGTCGTACCGTCCGTCTGAGGCCGCTGGGGCAGGCGGCGGGCCGTTGTCCCGCCCGCCGGAGCCGGTGACGCGGGATCCGCGGCGGCGGCACCTGTGCCGGCCGTCGCCTGCTTGGCCCCGCCGGGGCGCTGTGCGCGGATCGCGACCGTACCGTCCACCGGAGGCTCGCCCGGGTTCGACGGCCCGAGCGAGCGAACGCCGGGCAGGGCGCCGCCCGTCGGATCGGCGGACGCACCCGGCGCGGCGGACCGGCGCGGGTCGGCGGGCGCACCGGAGCCGTCGCCCTGGGACGGCGTACGGGGGTCCTGGCCGCCTCCCCACGCGACGCGGTTGTCGCGCTCGCCGCCGAAGCCGGTCTGGCGCGAGGTGTCTGCCTGCCAGGCGGTGGCCGGCTCCGGGCGGGACGGCGCGTCGAACGGCTCCTCGTCGAGGAAGACCGGGCCGGTTTCCTCCATCGGAACAGGGGTGTGCAGGGACGCGGCCGGGCCGGCCGGCGCGAACTCGGGTGCCGACGAGCCGGGTACCGAGGGCATCGCCTCACCCGTCTTCGGCGCGGGCCGGCTTGTACCGGGCACCCAGGAAGCACCGTTCCAGTACCGGACGTAGCCAGGAATGGATGGGTCCGGGTAATAGCCGGACGTGGGGCTGCCGTCTCCGGTGGCCGGGGTTGGGGCGCTCATCACCGTGGTCCCGTATCTCCTCGAGGCCTCAATTCAAGGCTCCACATCTATCAGACCCTCGAGCACCCCCGGGCCGGTCCTGCTGTAACGACCACTTTCCGGTCACTTGGTGATCACAGAAAGTAGTCTCCGAAAGTCGCGTCATGACCGCGGCGCAACGCGCTCTCTCCTTGCACGGCCCGTTACAAGGCCCCGTACAGGAAGGCACAAGGCCTCGTACAGGAAGGGAAGGGCACTCCTATGCACACCGTGATGGAACGCGAGCTGGAACTCAATCTGGTGCTGTCGCCCGAGCTCAGCATCCCCGTCCCGGCCCGGCTGACCTACCGCACGGACGACCCGTACGCCGTGCACATAGCCTTTCACATCGGCTCCGACACTCCCGTCAAGTGGAACTTCGCCCGCGAACTGCTGGTCGAAGGGGTGTTCCGCCCGAGCGGGGAGGGAGATGTCCGGATCTGGCCGACCGAGGCCGAGGGCCGCAGCGTGGTCATGATGGCGCTCAGCTCCCCCGACGGCGAGGCGCTCCTCGAGGCGTCCGCCGCGGTGGTCTCCGCCTGGCTGGAGCGGACGCTGCGGGTGGTTCCGCCGGGCGCCGAGTCCGAGCAGCTCGGCATGGACGACGGTCTCGCCGAGCTGCTCACGCCCACCGCGGCCGACGATCTGTCGCTGCGGGAGCTGCGGCCGGCGGACGAGTCCCAGGACGGCGATGCCCAGGGATACCCAGGAGGACCGGGGGCGCCTAGGAGGTGATGTACGTATGCGTAATGAACTCGATGGAGTGGCCGTCGGGGTCGTCGATGTAGACCCCGCGGCCCCCGTAGTGGTGGTTGATCCGCTGCGGCGTCTCGTGTGCCGGGTCGGCCCAGTACGGGAGTTCGCGCTCGGTTATCCGGCCGAAGATCTCGTCGAACTCCTCCTCCGAGACGAGGAAGGCGAGGTGCTGGGAGACGATCCGCTCCCGCTCGTCGAGATAGTCGAGGGTGACGCCGCCCGCCAGCGGCAGGCTCGCGAAGGGGCCGAAGGGCTTGGGATCGGGCTCACCGATCAGCTCGGCGAGAAAGCGGGCGCCGGCGAAGCGGTCGCGGCTGCGGACGATGGTGTGGTCAAGACGTGCTGGCACGGCTCCTCCTTCATCGACCTTCGTCGATGTCTTCACGCTATGCGGGGAGCCGGTGCCCGGGCCATCGGGCAATGGCCTTAGGCCTGAGGTCTCACAGCGGAGTCGCGCGTGCCGGAGCGGCCTCAGAAGATCTTGCCGGGGTTGAGCAGCCCGAGCGGGTCGAAGGTCTGCTTGATGCCGCGCTGCATCTCCACGCCCACCGGGCCCAGTTCGCGCGCCAGCCACTCCTTTTTCAGTACGCCGACGCCGTGCTCTCCGGTGATCGTGCCGCCGAGTTCCAGGCCGAGGGCCATGATCTCGTCGAAGGACTCACGGGCGCGCCGGGACTCGTCCGCATCGGCCTGGTCGAAACAGACGACGGGGTGGGTGTTGCCGTCGCCCGCGTGCGCGCAGACGCCGATGGTGAGGCCGTACTTCTCGGCGATGGTCGCCGTGCCCTCGATCATCGCGCCCAGCTTCGACCGCGGTACGCAGACGTCGTCGATCATCGTGGCGGATTTGACGGTCTCCAGGGCGGTGAGTGACAACCTCCTTGCCTGGAGCAGCAGTTCGGACTCGGCGACGGAGTCCGCGGGGACGACCTGGGTGGCGCCCGCCGCGCTGCACAGCTCACCGACGGCGGCCAGATCGGCTGCCGGGTCCGGGGTGTCGAAGGCGGCGAGGAGCAGCGCCTCGGTGCTGTCCGGCAGGCCCATGTTCGCCATGGCGTTGACGGCCCGGACGGTCGTACGGTCCATGAGCTCGAGGAGCGAGGGCGTGTGGCCTCGCTCCATGATCGCGCAGACGGCCTCGCAGGCAGCCGCGGCGGAGTCGAACTCGGCGGCCAGGACCAGCTGCGCCGGCGGCTGCGGCCGCAGCGCGAGCACGGCTTCGACAACGACGCCGAGGCTGCCTTCGGAGCCGACGAAGAGCCGGGTGAGGTCATAGCCCGCGACACCCTTCGCGGTGCGGCGGCCGGTGGTGAGCAGGCGTCCGTCGGCGAGAACGACGTCCAGGCCGAGCACGTACTCCGCGGTCACCCCGTACTTGACGCAGCACAGGCCGCCGGACGCGGTCCCGATGTTCCCGCCGATGGTGCACGTCTCCCAGCTGGAGGGGTCCGGGGGGTAGTACAGGCCGTGTTCGCCCACGGCGCGGGACAGGACGGCGTTGATGACTCCCGGCTCGACGACCGCGATCCGGTCGACCGGGCTGATCTCCAGGATCCGGTCCATCTTGGTCAGGGACAGCACGATGCAGCCGTCCGAGGCATTGGCGGCGCCGGACAGGCCGGTGCGGGCGCCCTGCGGGACGACGGGGACGCGCAGCGCGGTCGCGGTGCGCATCACGTGCTGGACCTGCTCCACGGTGCGCGGCAGAACGACGACGGCGGGGGTGCCCGCCGCGCAGAAGCTCGCCATGTCGTTCGCGTACGAGGCCGTGATGTCCGGGTCGGTGATCAGTGCCTCGGCGGGCAGACCGGTTCGCAGCCGGTCGAGAAGATCGTCCATGCAGCAAGCCTCGCACCGAGGGCCATCGGTGTGAACCCGTCCGCCTTCCGCTTCGCCCTACCGAGTGTGTTCTTCGTATCGACTGCTTGTTGACGCACAGTGAGCGCCATGAAGAGCGAAACGGTGAAGAACGCCTCGGTCAGCATGCTGGTCGGCGCGACGCTGGTCACCGGGGTGATCATGCTCGCGCCGGGCTGGGGGGAGGACGGCCCGCCGCCGGCGCCGGGACCCGCCGCGCGGGCGATGGCCGCGGTGGGCGCGGGGGCTCCGCCCTCCGTCTCCGATCTGGACGCGCTCATCCGCGATCGCGAGAAGTGGCTGGGGGCCCACCCCGGTGACGGGGAGTCGTGGGCGATGCTGGGGTCCGCGTATGTGGAGCGGGGCACGCAGCTGGCGGACCCGGCGTACTACTCGCGGGCGGAGAGCGCGCTGCGGCATTCGCTGGAGGTGGTCCCGGACGACAAGGGGAACGTCGACGCGCTGGTGGGTCTCGCGGCGCTGGCAAACGCCCGGCGCGACTTCGGCGCGGCGCGCACCTGGGGCGAGCGCGCGAAGAAACAGAAGCCGGAGCGGTGGACGGTGTATCCGGTGCTGATCGACGCCTACAACGGCCTCGGCGACTACCCGGCCGCCGGCAAGGCGATGGACAAGCTCGAGAAGCTGCACCCGGGCGGCCAGACGCTGGGGCTCGCATCGCAGATCTTTCGGGAGCGGGGCTGGCGCGAGGACGCGGCATCGCTGGCGTACAGCGCGGCCGCGGGCGCCGACGCGCCATCGGAGAAGGCGGCAGCGCTGCAGCGGCTCGGCGAACTGGCCTGGGAGCGCGGCGAACCGCAGGAGGCACTGGACAACTACGACGCGTCACTGCGGTTCGTGAGCAAACACCATCCCTCGCTGGTGGGGCGGGCGCGGGCGCTCGCGGCACTGGGGCGTACCCAGGAGGCCATCCGCGACTACCGGACCGCGCTTCAGCTGGCATCGCTGCCCGAATACGCGCTGGAGGCCGGCGAGTTGTACCAGTCGCTGGAGCTGGAGGGGGATGCCGCAACGCAGTACGAGCAACTGCGGCTACGGGCGGCGAAGGCGGAAGAGGACGGGGTGAACGAGCAGTTGGTGCTCGGCCGCTTCGAGGCGGACCACGGGGACCCGGAGTCGGCCGTGGAGCGGCTGACGGCCGAGTGGGTTCGGCAGCACCGGAGTGTGTACGTCGCGGACGCGCTGGGGTGGGCGCTGTACCAGGCGGGCAGGGCGGAGGAGGCGCTGCCGTTCGCCAAGAAGGCGACCGGACAGGGGCTGCGGAGCGCGCTTTTCGCATACCACCGGGGCGAGATCGAGCGCGCACTGGAGCAGCCCGGCGCGGCCCGGCGGCACCTGGCGGAGGCGCTGCGGATCAACCCGTACTTCTCACCGCTGCTGGCTCCGGTGGCCAAGGAGGCACTGGACGAGCTCGGGGAGCCGCCGCCGGGCGGCCCGAGGGACGTGACCGTGGAGGACGAGGCCGCGAGCAGGGCGGAGCAGCCGTCGCCCGGACAGTCGCCGTCGGAGCAGTCGCCGCCCGAGCAGCCGGCGGCGGAGCAGTCCCCATCGGATCAGCAGTCGCCCGAGCAGCCGGCGGCGGAGCAGCCGCGCGGGGACTCGGCACAGGAGAAGTCGCAGGAGAAGTCGCAGGAGCCGAAGCTGCCGCCTTCGGCGAATCCGGCTCCGGGCAAGCCGTCGGCGGAGGCCGGGACGGATCGGCCGGGGAGCCCGGACGCGTCGGGGCCGGGCCGGGACTGACGCGGCGGGCGCGGGTGGAGGGTGCGGCGCGGTGCGATGCGGGCGGGACGCCTGCGACGGGCCGTTCCCCTGCCCCGCCCGCCGGCG